>JAAWBG010000009.1 GCA_022792535.1 Lachnospiraceae bacterium | reverse complement strand
TTTCATAAGGTATACTCTCCGAGCATCCCATTATGGCCATTTGGCCTTTCATAAGGTATACTCTCCGAGCATCCCATTATGGCCATTCGGCCTTTCATAAGGTATACTCTCCGAGCATCCCATTATGGCCATTCGGCCTTTCATAAGGTATATTCCTCAAATATTTCATCTACCATCTGATGCACTTCTTCTCTGGAAATACTTTTACAGACTGCTTTGGCTAAAATCACCTGAAGAGCTTCCCGCATTTCCCGAACTGCCTGACTTTTATCTTCTTCTAAAAAGATCACTGCACCATTTCTCCGATCCAGGCGGATAAAACCTTCCTGTCGTAATACATGATATGCCTTATTTACCGTATGCATGTTAATGCCAATATTTTCTGCAAGCTGGCGTACGGAGGGAAGAGATTCTCCCTCCTGATACTGGTTAGTAGCGATCCCCAGCACAATCTGATTGCGCAGCTGCATATATATGGCCTCGTCACTGTTGAAATCAATTTCAATATACATTTATTTGATTACCCGTTTTCTATAAATCTTCCAGATCAATAACCTCAAAATCATTCTCTGGGCTCTGTTCTGCCTTTTTCTGAATCTTTGGCTCCGGCGCCCGTTCCACTCTCTTCTGGGGTTTTGGCTCTGGCGCCCGTTCCACTCTCTTCTGGGGTCTCGGCTCTGGTGACCACTCGGTTCTTTTCTGAGTTCTGGGCTCCGATATTTTCTCAGTTCTTTTTTGAACTCTCGGCTCCAAGGAAGGCTCCTGTTTCCTTGGCTGCCTTACCTCTGGCTTTACGATAGGCTTTGTCTCCTGACTTACCGCCTTTTTAGGTTTGGACCTCTCCTTTGGAATCCGGTTCTCCCAGTCTTCTTCATACAGTGGTTTTCTCACCTTTTTCTGAGGATTTTCTCTGTCTCCTTCATAGGCATCCTTTTTTACTTTTCTTCTGGGCCTTTCCTCTGGAACGTCATCCTCCCAGTCTTCCCGATCCCAATCCCGATCCATAGAAGCCCGCTTTCTTGCCCTTGGCTTAGGTTCCTCGTAAGGCAGATCATCTTCCTCCTCCCAGTCCTGGTTTCTGTTTCGTAAAATCAGATTTATCACTATAATCAGGAGAACTGCTATCAGAAAGACCATAACTGCTATGATCCTTCGGGAAGAATCTTTCCGTTTCTTCAATTGTTCTTCCAAATCTTTATTCGATTTTTGAAGACTCTTTAATTCTGTGCTGTCATCTATCTTTTCCGGCTCTTCCGGTGTCTGCACTGCCGCTGTCTGCACATAGCGCTGGAAAAAGCCTTCTGTTGTATCATATTGATACCATCCCTTATTGCCATAACTGCTGATTCCATAGATCAGAGAAAACTCTGGCATAGTTCCCTCCTGAGAATTCTCTCCCTCTGGCGTTGTTCCTTCCTGGGAATTCTCTCCTTCTGGGTTCGCTCCTTCCTGGGAATTTTCTCCCTCTGGGTTCGCTCCTTCCTGGGAATTCTCTCCCTCCGGATTCGCTCCTTCTTCTGGTTTTGCCCCTGTTTGACCTGCCGCTACAAATACTGGCACGTTCTCAAACCCTTCCACAGACGCAGTGGCCGGCGTGTACTCTGTTCCTAATCCTGTCTCTGCCGGAGGGTCCAGCAGAATAATATATTTCTCTCCAATGTCCACTTTGCGGAAGGGATAAACTGCTCCGCTGGCTTCATCATAAACTGCAAGGGTATTCTTTACCTCTGTGCTAGGTGTGGTGAGATACACCAATGTAAGCGTTCCCTTCTCAAACTGCAGTCCCTCTACCTGCTGTCCCTGGTATGTGATGGTTGTCTTGGTAAAATCTTTGGGGATCACATCGTCAGGAACTGTAGCTGACAGATTAAACGGATTCCCATTGATGGTAATACCCCCTTGTTCCTGATCTGGAGTTTCTTCTTCCGGCTTTTCCTCTTCTTCCTCCTGAGGCGGTTCCTGAGCCTCTCCTCCTCTGGTTACTACAATCTTATAAGTGGCAGTAGTTCCATTTTCTGCTTTTACCACAATGCTTATGGTATTCTGTCCTGGCTTCAGATCCGTATGCCCCGTCACAGATTCCACTGTCGCCTTATCATTAGAAGTTTTCGCATCCACTGCAATACTGGTAACATCTGCTCCAACAGAGGCTGTATAGTTGGTGACAGAATACTGAAATGAGGGAGACAAAGTTCCAGGAGAAATGGTTAAAGTTGATAAACTGTTATCTCCAGACTTGTTAGCATTATTATCTCCATTATTTTCTGAATTATTTTGCTGACCGTCTGCATTTCCTGCCGCATTATTTACTGTTAATTTTGTTCCCCCTGCTGAGAGTTCTCCATACTCTGCTGTCTCATCATTGATGTTCACTCCATCAGAACCACTGACTGTCACAGAAGCTGTCCCTGCTGCAATCGCTTTCAGCGTAATGGAAGCTGTACTGCTGACTACGCCTACATATCCGCCTCCGCCGCCAGAGTAGGTGGATTCACTACAGCTTACAAAAGAAAATTTTCCACTGTCGTAATTAAATCCCAGCTTGGCAATGGCTTCCTCTCCATTGGGTCCTGAGGCTTTTGCAGTTACTGTCACTGTATCTCCGATATTTACGCTGGAAGATGATACCGAGATTGTTACATTTCCGCTGGCATGCACGGGCATAACTGGAAAAATCCCAATCATCAACACAAGAGCTAATATCATACCTGTTATCCGTTTCGTTCTTTTCATATGACACACCTTTCTTCTGTTCCTGGATTTGCTATTGTTTTCCTTTGGTGACTCTTTGATCTCTATTGAATCTCTGCAATTCCAAGTATATGTTTTTTCATCAACACCACATCCGCATTGGTAATGCTTCCGTTGTGATTGACATCTGCTGCTTTTAACGCATCTCCCTTCAATATGCTGATCTCCAGAATATGCTTTTTCATCAACACCAAATCTGCATTGGAAATTCTGCCATCTCCATTGATGTCGCCATAGGTTATTTTCTGGCCGCCGGCTCCAGGATCTGTTCCGGAAGTACCAGATTTTTGACGCACCACTTGAAGGGTATAGACTCTGTCATTTCCATTCTGCGCTTTACAGACAATCTCAATTTTATTATTTCCATATTGAAGATTGACTGTTCCTGTTCCACTTACCTTAGAGGTGGAAGCTACTGGTTTTGCCGAGACCTGAATGCTGCTTACCTGTTCCGGCACGATAAAAGAATAATTCTGCACGCTTCCCTGAAAAGAAGGGGTAAGATTATAATTGGTGACACGAAGTTCTGCCAGCCAGTTATTGGGGTTGCCTCCTTCTGGAAGAGAACAAGGTGTATTCGGCATATTGGCATAGATGGGAATCCGAAACACAAATCCCTGATTCAGATCTGTATAGGCTTTTTTTGAATTCTTTCCTTCCGTGATGGCTGCCTGTACATTTGTCATATATTGATGACTGTAAAGTGCAGAAGTATTTACCACATTAAACTTTTCAAAATAAATCGTATTCTGTCCCTGCAGAACATATTTATCCGCCACCACCTTAGAACCTCCCAGAATCGAAGCATATCGTGTATTCCACCCCTGCTTCTTTGCATAGATCAGTCCATTTTCTATGGAATTTCTTCCGCCTGCCGGATAAGCTCCTACATTGAAATAATTGAAATAATTTTTATATCCCTTATATTTTCCGGAAATACTATCGCTGGTCCCCTTGGTTCCCTGCTCCTGCTTACATCGTGCTGCCAGATGATAAGGGCTTACTCCCACTTCTTTTCCTACATTGACAAAGGTCTCTGCATAGTTTTTCTTTGTTCCATTGGGCTCCGTATAATTTCCCGACATAAAAGTACCCTTCAGCAAAGCCTTTGTTCCACTGGCATTCTGATATTTCTGATAACTTAAGGTTTCAAATTGAAAAATCCCATCCTCACTGAGAAAATTTCTTGGATCCATGCAATATGCAATCATAGCCTCTGAGGCACACACCCAGGAATCTCCGTCAAATCCATACCAGTTATTCCGGCTCCAGTCATAAGCCCCTGGAGCTGTAGATTTCTGGGCGTCGCTATTCTGTCCCTGCACCAGATTTTTCCCTAGTTTTCCTTCTTCTGCAATTACCGTCTTCCAGTCCAATCCTGTATTGACTGGTTCAAACTGCCATTTGGGATATTTTTTATGGAGTTGTGCAAGCTGCTGGGCGTAATCTGCGGGAAATCCCTGAGCTGTCAATTGATCCTGAAATTCTGTGTCCTGTTCTTCCTTATGTACGTCTGCAATATAATCCTTTTTGACATAACCGCTTCCATTGCCATATGCAATCTTATACCAGCCATTTTCTTCTCCTAAAATTGTAACAGTCGTTCCCTTTGCCACTGTTCCCAATTTTGCCTGATCAGTCCCAGGACCTTTTCGCACAGTCAGCGGCGAACTATTGGTGGCTACCGTTCCCACAGTTACCGTGGCGGCCAGACTGACATGATAGATCTGCACTGCCGCTCCTGCCAATACAAGAATCATAACTGCCATTGCAATAGCTATTTTCCCTTGTTTCCATTTATTATGTATCTTATATCTGATGATATCTATCATTGGTTCAATATAATGACCTCCAATTCTGCATAATAACCCACTATCAGATATCATTATAATTTTCCTGGTTCTATCTTGTCAAGTGTTTATCCGTGACTAAAGTGTGAACTGCTGCGTGAAATCTCACATAGGAAACCAGAGGGGCCCTCGCAAAATAGCAGATTCCAACAAGATCATGTACAGACATTGGTGCTGTTGTAAGCACATCTTGTAGAATCATCGTATTTTGCGACAACTCCTCTGGTCTCAGTTACAATTTTATTAGAATTTTTGGTTCAAAAGATGAATCTATTGGGTAATTCTATGCTCCATAAATCTTTTCCCGCAGTAAAATTCCTCCTGCCACAAAGAGCAGCGCTGCAGGAAACATAAATATGATAAAATCATACGTTCCTTTCACCATCTGAAATAACGCAAATTTTCCCAGATATTTAGCGCCTCCGATATTTACCATAAAATAGATCACTGCCGTCATATAACCTAAAATTATTTGATTGGTGATTCCGCTGACAAAAAATCCAATACTGCCCAAGAAAAAAATCTCACAGAAGGAGCCGATCCACAGTTCTTTCCATTCAAACTGACTGCCTCCCTGTTTCATTCTCTGGAGAAACAGGGTGATGACCACTGCGAGAAATATTATGGCCAGAAACAGACGAATCAGATAGAGTTTCCACAAAGGCGTTTCCTTGGATTCTTTTAACAGCCAAATCTCCCGGTTCTGCTCTGGCAGAAACAAAGGCGTTAACAGCAGAATTCCGGTAAAAGCTCCATACATTTCCATTACTTTTGCCGCCTGGTCCGGGCCCAGATTCCGAAAACTTAAAAAGAATCCTGACATCATGCAAAACAGTAAGGTAAGCAGTAAATGAGGCCCATACTGCCTGCGCACAAAGCTACTGCCTGCCCTTAAATATTTTTCCATAAAGCGTCTCTCCTTCCCTGCGTTTTTTCTCATAAACTGCCATGGTAAGCAGGATCAGAGCCACCGCCAATCCAAAGTAAAACATACGGTTTAAGAACAGCTGCTGCCGCTGCAGCCAGAACTCCCTTGTGGCGCCAAAAGTATTCCACCTCAAGATGAGTTTCAAGGAAAATCCTCCCACTAAGGTGTAACTGCTCATCAAACTTGCCATAGCCCAGAATACTTGAATAAAAATAGAGATTACATTCTCTGTCAATTCTGTAATAAAAAATGATACTGCCAGCACAATCATAATTTCCGGCAGCAGCCAGATTAAATTATATTTTAAAAACGCCAAAGCGTCTGGGGTCACTCCTATGGTCCGGGCATGGTATTGATAAGGCACCTGCATTACAAAAGCGGTCAGAAGTACCGGTAGAAATGCCATAAATACATTTGCCAGATAGCGGCTGCCTATGATCTCCCATGCAGAGGCTTCATGGGCAAACACCACTTGGGACACCTGAGCCCGTTTGTCTCTGAGGCACCTGGTCACTCCTAAAAATATGGGAAGCACTGAGAGAACAATTCCGGCATAATCGCTGAACAGCCTGGAAACTGCTCCCGTTACTCTGTCTTTTTCACAGAGAGTTTCAAACTCTTCCACCGCCTGCTCATAAGTCATAGGTACTCCTATCCCGGCCTCCAGCGATCCTTTCTGGTAAGAACTTCCGCTTCCTATTATCTCGCAGACTTTCTCCATATTCTCACAAAATTCCTGGTAGCTTAAAGCGCTCTTAACTGGAACAGTATAACTGGATTGGGCCTGCATCGCACCCTCTATGGTGCTTTGATCGTATTGGAGGAAATGCTCTTCCATCTCTTCTAACAATGCTTCCCATGTCTTTCCAGTACAGTTCTGTATGATAGAGATCATTTCTGACATCTCCTGCTCATTCAATGTCACACCACGGTAAAATCCCATGGGATAGGTGGCATAGGAGTTACGATTTGTTTCCATCACAAGTTCCGCCAATGTCTTTCCCATCACTGCCTCAGGCTCATGACTGTTGACTGTTCCGTAATTTTCTTGGTCGGGCAGAGGCCTTTCCATATGATCTGTCAAATCTCCCCGTAACTGACTGGAGAGAAAGATGACAAATACCACTACATAAATATAGTACACCATACTTTTTAAAATCTGCTTACATTCTTTTCGAAACAACGTACCAAGCATCTTCCCACCTCCTACCCTTTCCGCTCAAAAGGAGTATCCTGATGATGCATAAGATACATATAGGCGTCCTCCACATCTGGTCCGGTAAGTTTTGCCCCTTTCATGGGCGGTTCTTCTGCAATGATCTTAATAACCGCAGTGGTGCCATTGGTCAGAATTCCCGTCACTAAAAATCGTTCCTGTATCGTGGGAAGTTCCATGGTCGACACTTCCATCGTATATACTTTTCCCGCTACTTGTTCCAACAGTTGAGATACTTTTCCCTGGAAAAGCATCTCTCCATGGTTCAGAACCCCGATATTTTCACAAGTGGCCTCAATATCCCCTACAATATGGGTGGAAAGAATCACAATCCTGTCTTTTGCAATCTCACAGAGCAGATTCCGAAATCGGACTCGCTCTTCGGGATCCAGCCCTGCGGTGGGCTCATCCACCACAATAATCTTAGGATCATGAATAATTGCCTGGGCAATTCCAAGCCTTCGTTTCATACCCCCGGACATGGCCTTTACCTTTGTTTTGTGCTGATCGCCCAGGTTTACTTTTTCCAGCATTTCCGGCACCTTTGCCGCCCGTTCTTTTTTCTTCATGCCAGACAGAACTGCCAGATAATCCAGCGCCTCATATGCTCCCATATTTCCATACATAGAAAAATCCTGGGGCAGATATCCGATGATCTTACGAATCTGCCCGCACTGTTCCACTGGAATCCCACAGAGAGTCACCTCACCGCTGCTCTTTTTGGTCAAAGTGGTAATCACTTTCATCAATGTAGTTTTCCCAGCTCCGTTGGGCCCCAGCAGTCCAAACATTCCCTGTTCAATTTCCAGATCTATGTGCTTCAGAGCCTGCTTTTTTCCAAAATTCTTAGATAGATCCTTAATCTCAATTTTAGTACTCATACTACTGTCCTCTCTTTTCTGTTTTCCTTTCCTTCAGATGATAAATACAGTATAAAAAGAATTTATCTATGAATTTCCTACAAAACCAGGATTCTTTCTCAAGTTCTTTCCAATCCCTTTTGAATGCCTACTACCAGTCCTGCTGCAGCGATGGCCCCCTGATCTATGCTGTTTCTAAGAGCAAGACTTCCTCCATGATTCTCACACAGCATTCTGCAGATGGACAGACCAATGCCAAAATGTTCCTTGCTGTTTTCCTCTTCGCTGAAATAAACTTCCATTCCTCTGCACAGGGCCTTTTCGGAAAACCCTGGTCCATCGTCTTTTACAAAAATCCGAATCTCTCTTTCTTTCAGCGTCAGCTTTATCTGAATGGTATGAACGGCATAGCGCGCTGCGTTGCTCAACAGATTTTCAAATACCTCCATAAAAAGATTTTGATCGAAAAAAATTTCCTGCTCCGGCAATTCTGCCTGAAGGGTAATCTCATGATGAGTATTCTGCCTGATCCCGTCAACCACCGCCTCTACTTTTTCAATCAGTTCTCTGGTACTGTGCCAATCTCCTAAAAGCTCCCATTCTTCCATATTCTGAATGGTGGTCATAGTGTTAGAAAAATGTAACAGCCGCTCTTGCTGCTCTTGAATGGTATTTAATTTTTCTAACAGCATTTTCTCTGACACCCGTCCCTCTGGCACGTATTTCTGCAAAAATTCTGTATATCCCCTAATTACTGTAAGAGGCGTTCGAATATCATGGGCAAAGGCCGCATTGATCTTGCGCTGTTCCTCCTGCTGCTTCCACTGATCCCTCTTATTCTCCAGCATGTTTCTGCGCATCTGTTCCATTTCTTCACAGAGCATTCCCATCTCATCTTTACTGCGCCAGATAATTTCATGACTGTAATCTCCCATATTGATATAATTTAACCCCTGAGTAATCACTGCAATGGGCTGTTTGATTTTCGTTTCCAAGAAAAATTTCCCTGCAAGGACAAAAGCGATCAGAAGATAAAGATACAGACAATATTGATTAAATTTCGCAAGAAACCAGTAGAGCATTTCTTCCCCGCTTCCTCCTCTTACCGAAATTTCCAGTATATGAGTATCATCAAAATATTCTCCCATTCCAGTCTCTATTTGACGTTTCTGCAGAACTTCCATCCATACCGAACATAAATTTCCGGTAATCCAGCAGGCGGCCAGCACACCGGTCATACTGATGCACAGATACCAGACCAATGCCCGCACCAGTCCCTTATTCTGCAGATACTTTTTCATCTCCTCAACTTTTTCTTCTAACCAATCCATTTATAACCCACACCCCAGACTGTCTCAATATGTCTCTTACTTTTGTCAATCTTCTGACGGATTCTGCGGACATGTTCCGCAATAATGGAGGCGTCTGCCTCTCCGTCAAATCCTCGTACCCGCTGATAAATCTGCTCCTTTTCAAACACCTGGCCGCTGTGAGTAACCAAAAGCTCCACAATCAAAAATTCGGTCCGGGTCAGCCCCACATCTTCCCCCTCTAACAGCACTTGATAACCAGAAAAATCTATCGTCAGATCTCCCTTTATATAGACATTACTGTTTTTCTGCTTTCGTTCCTCCCGGCGCAGATGGGCCTCCACCCGCGCTAACATTTCATCCATACTGAAAGGCTTTACGATATAATCGTCTCCTCCCGCCTTAAATCCATTCACCCTGTCCTGCTCTTCCCCTCGTGCAGTGAGAAATAAAATAGGACAGTCTACATAATCTCGTATTTTTTCGCATACGAGATAGCCATCCATATCCGGCATATTCACATCCAGTATGATCAGATCCGGCTGATGTTTCAGTCCTTCCATGGCCTCCATTCCATTTTTCGCTGTATAGACCAGGTAATTTTCCATTTCCAGATATTCTTTCAACAATGTCCGGATTTCTTGTTCATCATCCACTGCAAGTATTTTCTTCATGTCTTCCTCCAAATTCTGAATTCTCTGAGATCCTCCCTCTCTTATCAGCTATTTTTAGTATAATATTTATTCCCTATTTTGATTCGGGTGTCAAAAGGGTGCGCCGCACCCGCTCTATCCCATATATTGATGCGCAAACTCGTTTGTAATAACAATATATGGGATGAGCGTAGCACCAAAGGTGCTTTTGACACTCTAATCCTATTTTACAAGAAAATTTTAAAAAATAGGAATATCAAAAGAATCCCTTTCTCTTGACATCCCTATTTTATCACTTTTTCAACAACCTGCTCTCTGCAGTAATCTTATTATTTATAATTTACGATATTGCCGAAATCTGCTTTCAGAGAAGCGCCGCCGATCAGTCCACCGTCAATGTTTGGCTTGCTGAACAGCTCGTTTGCATTCTTGCCATTTACAGATCCGCCGTATTGGATACGGATTGCCTCTGCAGTTGCATCGTCATAGATCTCTCTAATACACTGACGAACTGCTGCACATACTTCTTCTGCCTGATCAGAAGTAGCGGTCTCGCCGGTTCCGATTGCCCAAATGGGCTCGTAAGCGATCACTGCTGTCTTAGCCTGATCTGCTGTTACGCCCTGGAATGCAATCTTGATCTGCATACGAATCCAATCAATGTAGATTCCTTGTTTTCTCTGTGTTAAAGATTCTCCGCAGCAAAGAATCGGAGTCAAGCCATGCTCAAAAGCCTTCAATACTTTTTTATTCAGCATCTCATCGTCTTCTTTGAAGTATTCTCTTCTCTCAGAATGTCCGATGATCACGTATTTTACGCCTGCTTCCTGCAGCATATTCGGGGAAATCTCTCCTGTGTATGCACCGCTTTCCTCATGGTACATGTTCTGTGCTCCAAGGTTGATGTTGGTTCCTTTTATAGCTTCCCCAACAGTGAGAATATTGATGGCCGGTACGCAGAATACTACGTCCACGTCATCACTTACAACCAATGGTTTTAATTCATTTACCAGGTCGATTGCTTCCTTTGGAGTTTTGTTCATTTTCCAGTTTCCTGCAACAATTTTTCTTCTTGCCATAGTCTTATCCTCTTTTACATTTTATTTTTATGTAATGGTTCTGGCTGAAAAAGGCCGAACCGTTACTTATTTATTCGTTGCTGCTGCCACGCCGGGAAGCTCTTTGCCTTCCAAAAATTCCAGGGAAGCGCCGCCGCCTGTGGAAATATGGCTCATCTTATCGCCAAATCCCAGCTGGTTTACTGCTGCTGCAGAATCGCCGCCGCCGATAATGGTGGTTGCGTCTGTCTCAGCCAATGCTTTTGCCACTGCAATGGTTCCTGCTGCCAGGGTAGGATTCTCAAATACGCCCATAGGTCCATTCCATACAACGGTTTTTGCAGATTTTACAGCATCTGCAAACATCTCTGCTGTTTTAGGTCCAATATCGCATCCCTCACGGTCTGCCGGCATGTTTGACGCGTCATACATTACCACATCCACAGGAGCGTCAATGGGGTTCGGGAATTCTGCAATAGTTGCGGAATCTACCGGAAGCAGTAATTTCTTGCCAAGTTTTTCTGCTTTTGCAATCATCTCCTTGCAGTAATCCAACTTGCTGTCATCTACCAGAGATTTTCCAATCTCATAACCCTGTGCTTTCAGGAATGTATATGCCATACCGCCGCCGATAATCAATGTATCGCATTTTTCCAGCAGATTGGAGATTACATTGAGCTTATCTGCAACTTTTGCGCCGCCTAAGATTGCAACGAAAGGTCTTACCGGACTCTCCACTGCATTTCCAAGGAAGTCAATCTCTTTCTGCATCAGATAACCAACTGCCGCAGTCTCTACCAATTCGGAAACGCCTACGTTAGAGCAGTGCGCTCTGTGAGCGGTTCCAAATGCGTCATTAACAAAAATATCACAAAGAGAAGCCAGATCTTTGGAGAATGCCTCGCCGTTTTTGGTCTCTTCTGCTCTGTAACGGGTATTTTCCAGCAAAATAACCTCGCCGTCTTTCATCCCTTCCACTGCTGCCTTTGCATTGGGCCCTACCACTTCCGGATCAGCGGCAAATTTTACTTCCTGTCCCAATAATTCAGTCAGTCTTGCTGCTACCGGAGCCAGAGATAATTCTGGCTTTGGCTCTCCCTTTGGCTTGCCTAAATGAGAACAAAGAATCACTTTCCCACCGTCTGCAATCAATTTTTTGATAGTCGGAAGCGCTGCCACCAGGCGGTTCTCGTCTGTGATCTTTCCCTCTTTCAAAGGTACGTTAAAGTCACATCTGCAGAGAACTCTTTTTCCTTTTACATTGATATCGTCTACAGAAACTTTGTTTAAAGACATAATTATTCCCTCCTGAAATTGAAAAAGAGTCCGGTCCTTAAAAGACCGGACCCTTTTTGAGTCTTATCTGCACTCTGGCAGTCCTCTCCTTAAAGTAGTCTGCCGTGCAGTGATACTTATGCTAATTCACTGAAATATTTGATTGTACGAACCATCTGGCTTGTGTAGCTGTTCTCATTGTCGTACCAGGAAACAACCTGTACTTCATATAAATCATCAGATACTTTGGAAACCATGGTCTGTGTAGCGTCAAATAAGGAACCAAATTTCATTCCTACGATATCGCTGGATACGATTTCGTCTTCATTATATCCAAAGGACTCATTTGCTGCTGCTTTCATAGCTGCATTGATTCCGTCTACAGTTACGTCATTGCCCTTAACAACTGCTGTTAAGATTGTGGTAGATCCGGTAGGAGTCGGTACACGCTGTGCAGAACCGATTAATTTTCCATTTAATTCTGGAATAACCAGACCGATTGCTTTTGCTGCGCCTGTGCTGTTCGGAACGATGTTTACCGCTGC
>JAAWBG010000008.1 GCA_022792535.1 Lachnospiraceae bacterium | reverse complement strand
ATACCAAAAAGAAAAGAACACCTCCAGGTTTTATTCCTGAAAGTGTTCTTTTTTGTTAAGAGACTTTTTTCACATCCCCTCTGCCTGCGGCGGAGCGCAGACCTTGACTGGTTTGTCGCGCCGCGTGCAGTCGCTTTAGCGACATATTCCTTTTGCACGAGTGCGCATATTATTTTTATCCTATAGGGAAGACACTTTCACGCTTTAGCGTGACACGGTCTTTCCTATAAGACAAAAAACCAGCCCTCTGCACTCATCTTGACGGCTGGTTCCCATATTCTATCTCTGATTCTTTTCTGGACTTTTACCTATCATCACTCACAGATTTATCCCGCAAACATCCCCCACTGCAAAATGGTATCCTCTGGAATATCTTCTTTCGCTTCTTTTCCAATCAGCTTTTCCAACTCTTCTGGAGAGATCCCTGTTCCTGGACGTTTCCAGGTCAGCATCTGTTCTTCGATTCTAGTTCCCTTCTCTATTTTTTCCAGACTGATCAGAGAACGCCTTGCATTTTCTCTGGCCCTCCGTTCACTTTCTAAACATTTTAATTCACAGTTTCCTTCAATCTCCTTCAAAAATGCGATCCCCGAAAGAATCTGTCTGGCGTCTTCCGGGTCCATAGCATGATAGTGGTCATTCCCCGGCAGCGTCTTGTCCAGGGTGAAATGTTTTTCCACCACCTGAGCTCCCAGATGATAAGCGGTCTTTATCACATCACTGTGAAAATCCGGCTTGGTGTGATCAGAATATCCTATCACCAGATCTGGATACCGCCTTTTCAGGGAAGTAATTTTATTCAGATTTGCATGGCAGTATGGGGTAGGATATTCCAGGACACAGTGCATCAATATCACCAGTTCTTGATTGTACCTGCGTATACTGGCAAGCGCCCTGTCAATCTCCGCCTCATCGGCCGCTCCTGTAGATAAAAGAATGGGCTTTCCTTTTTTTGCTTGATATTCGATAAAAGGATAGTTGTTCAGATCAGAAGAGGATATTTTATAAATCTCCATCAAATGTTCCAGATAATCTGCAGACTCCAGGTCAAAAGCCGTAGACAAAAACTCTATTCCCTGCATCTTGCAGTACTCTGCCAGTTCCCGATATTCTGCCTCTCCGAAAGAATCAAACTTCTGAAATAATTCGTACTGGGAAGCAGTGGATTCCTCTGACATATCCCAGTAAGCAGGGGAATTTTTCGCAGCCAATGTCCCTGCCTTATAACTTTGAAATTTCACTCCATGAATCCCGGCGGCCCTGGCTTCACGTACCATCAGCTTTGCCGCTTCCAGGTTCGAGATATGTTCTTTCCTGGCAATATCATAATAATTCACGCCGATCTCTGCAATCAGCACAAATTTTCCCTGATGGATTCGTTCCATGATCATGCTCATACATATTCCTCCCTTTTCTTTTACAGATCCTTCAAAATAATATCCAGCACCCGCTCCGTGCCCTTTTCTAACTGATTTTTCAACATCAATTCCCGCATTTCCCGTCGTATCTGAGGAGTCTGCACCAGCCAGTGAAAGGTGGACAGAATCGTCTCATCTTCTGCTTCCCTGCCAAGGCCCAGATTCAAAAACCCATTCTCCATCTGGGCAAAGGTATGCAGCCGCTCCCTTTCATTCTGAGCCAGCACCACCGCCGGCACTCCCATGCTGGCCAGCTCAAACACCGTCCGTCCCTGGGAAGTAAAGGCCAGATCTGCCTGTTCCATATATTCTGCCACTGTCTTTACCTGCCTGTGCACTATGATCTTCTGTTCTGGCTTACTGACAATCCCATTTTCCTCCGCAGGATATCCGCTTCCGATGATAAAGTGAATCTCCATTCCTGAATATTTTTTCTGCATTTGTTCTGCCAGACCGTAGATCCTTCCTGTCAGATCGGAGGGATCTGTTCCTCCAAAGAGGCAGAGCACATACTGTACTTTTTCTGAAAATTCCTTCGGCCTGTGGATTAAAAATTCATCCCGGATACACACATAATCTGCACCCACATAGTGATTGGGGGCCGGAACCTCTACATTGTACAGCGCATTGATGACCGCGTCTGCATAAAATGTCCCCTCTCCCAAGTCTTCGATTGTAACCACTTTTTTTGCCAGCTTCTTTAACTGCTGGATATGTTCTTTTGTAGTATTCAGGCAGTCATTTACCACCACATCCGGCTGATAATCCTGTAAAAATTCATAAAATTCCTCTTCTTGTTCAATGGTATGTACCGGAAAAAAACTGTCTTTCAGCCGCTGATATCCTTCCTGGCGCCTGCTGTCTGTCACAAACATGATTTCATGGCCCATCATGCGGTATGCCAGAGTCAGACAGTGGGCGATATGTCCCATGCCAAGTTCTCGGTAGCCATCCGCCCGAAACACGATTTTCTTTTTCCTCAATGCCTGCTCACAGATCATCCAATCGTAATCTGTATCAATATCCACTGCCTCAGAAGGGTCTACCTCATAGACAGAAATCTTCTCTCCTAACCGACTGCCCGGTGTAATACAGGAACGCCTGGTAATCAGAAAAGCTCCTGTTTCCACATAGTGGGGCGGAAGCTGCTGCCGGTTCAGACGTTTTTCATAATTGGGATAATAACCCCTTTCATCTTTTCCCCAAGACAAATGGGCCTGGTTTACCCCGCTGATATAGCTGTCCTTCTCTTCTGTAAGAAAACTTTTTAAAGCCTGATGCAAGGTCTCGCTTTTTAACAGCGGCGAAGTGGGCTGCAGCGTAACCACCACGTCATAACGATATTTTTTTTGTTTTTCCATCTGAAGAACTGCATCCCAGACCACAGGATCTAAAGTCACCTGATCCTGGGCCAATTCTGCCCTCCTCTCAAGAACCTGAACTCCAAAAATGCGGGCAATGGCCTTTACTTCCTCATCGTCAGTTGTCACCGCAATGTCCGTCACCAGCGGACAATCCTGTGCGTTTTGAAAGACATAGGAAATCAATGGTTTTCCGTTCATCAGACGCACATTTTTTCTGGGAATTCCTTTCGACCCTCCCCTGGCCGGGATTACTGCCAGTATTTTCATTGGTAAAACGCCTCCATACTCTTCATATAATTACATACATCCTTGACAATTCACGAATCAAATCATATCCATCCCAGATCAGGGAAAACTCCAATGTTTTTCCAATAGGAACTATTCTATCTATTCCTGAAAAACGTTTTTCTCTGATCCATTCCTGCAATTCTTCTTTTTCAAATCCATAATAGGATACTGTCTGATATTTTTTAGTTACAACCTTTTCCAAAATATCTAAATTCTCACTTTTATATTCAAGAAAGCATCCTCCCATACAGATATAATCCTGCATCTTTTTATTTGGTTCCGGAATCTCAATACGCCAAATCAGATTATTCTTGTGCTTTTTGATCCTTACGCCTTCCATATCAATGGCACAGCACAATCCTGTCAGATATTTATCAATTACGGTCATTGGTTCTAAATGATATTTATTTTCTGTATATTCATGTATTGCATCCCAGAACTTACTCTGGGCCTTTTCTATGTCGCTATCATTTCCCACCCACAAAATGCTTTTAGGAGATGAACATGCATTTTGATCATTTAAGAATGTATCATTATAAAATTCCTGGGCTAGCTTTTCCATCTCCCTTATCTTTAATATCTCCTCTGCCCGTATCATACAGATAGAATATCTATCTCCAAATGTAATATCTGTAGAGCGGGCCTGCAGCTTACTTTCCCGTATCCTGCTGATTGTCTCGTCTCCGCCCCATATCACTCTGACATCACACAATCCTGACATATAATCCATCACTTCTTTCTTCCGTTCAAATGTAATAATCCCAATATAATTTTTAACAGGATTCTCAAAGCGCTCATACATTTGCTGCAAAATCCGGCACAAAATTTCTGTTTGCTGAAAATTCTTAGAAGACACACGTATTACACAGGTATTGCCTGCCAGCAATCCCGCCGCCAAGGTATATGCAAAGTTAATTGGCACGTTGGAGGGTGCAATATGAAAGGTAAATCCTTTCCCGAAACGAGCCCCTTGTCTATATTCCTTTTTCAGCTTCTCAAGATTTGATTTTCTGCAAAAGAACGCAAAGGTAATAATGTCTGGATATAATTTTGCCTCTTTATCCTTCAATATAAGTTTTGAATACTCACTTAAAAAGCAGCAAACATCTTCGTCAAAAATCGGAAGGGCAGGAAGCTCCTTCATCTCTTCGAAACCATACTTACCCCGGTACAAAAAATGGATTTTATCTATACTCGTCTGCATATGTATCACTGCACCCCCTGATCTCAGCATTCTTAATCCTTCCGTTTATTCTGAAATATTTTCCACATCTTCCACAAGGGCAGTCATCTTCCCCCAGAATAACCCCCTTGTCTTCTGTTAATAATACATGACCTGGGTAAGATTTCGGCAATACTGACACTACCTCTATCATTCCTTCTTCTCCTATGCCAGCAACGCTAAAATCCTCTGTTCTGCGTATTATCACATCTGAAAACACTGACGTATGGTAATTTCCCTGTTCACATTCCATGTAAATAGTTCCTGTTTGTTCCACCATCCCATAATAGTCAAATACTTTCTTGATCCCGCATACATCCTTTAACTCTTGTTGAAACATTTCTGATGTTATATTCTGAGAAGCCAGCTTCTTCCACCCGCCTCCATGTATCAAAATTCCTCGTGATAAATCTGGCCGGTAAGCCTTTTCCCTTAACTCTGCACAAAAATATTTCCAGATCATAAAAGTAAATCCAAACAATAAAATTTCTTCTCCCTCATATTTTTTTAAAAATTGCTTCATTCCTTCTATGTCCAACTGCATCTCTTCATTTAATGCATAAAATTTCTCACGTCCAAACATAGAAAATCCCAAAATCCCTGCGCCTCTCGCTGTAAAAGCAGCCCGGTTACGCAGTAATGCTGACGTATCTAAAATAACCATGGGAAGCCGCTTTTTCCCAATATAGGAGGAAATAATTTTTGTCAAAACCTTCGTTTGGTTCCCAGAAGTCAGTTTATCCACATATATTTTTGACACTGCTTGTCCCGTCGTTCCAGATGAAGTCATGGTCTTTTGAATTTCTTCCTGTTTTATGCTTTTTAAATCATATTCCTTAAACAATCTAACTGGAAGCGCTGGAATATCATAGTAACTTTCTATCTCTTCCACTGCAAAACCAAGACTATCCATAATTTTTCTATATTCCATTGAATTTTGACAATGATATATGGTCAAATCTTTTAGAATCTTTGTCAAAAAAATTTCTTTTTCTTTCTTTTTCAGAGAATAGGGTTCTATTGATAGTATTTTGTCATAATCCACCATAATATTTCTCCAATTTTTTATATAGAATCTTTCCCGCATTATTTTTGGGAATCTCTTTTATCCATACAATATGAAATGCCGACGGATGCAGTCCAAGTTTCTCTGAAAGCAGTGTTTTTATCTCTTTTTCATACATTCGCTCTGTCATAAAAAGGTACAATTTATCGTCCACTCCGGCACATGCGCAATCTAGTTCAGGATATTTTTGCTTTACAATTCTCTCTGTTTCATCTAAATTGACACGGTTGCCAAAAATCTTTAAAAACCGTTTCTTTCGTCCTACAATATAAAAATATCCGTCTTGGTCCATTTTTGCCATATCGCCTGTCTCTAATCTTCCTTGACGAAGGTCTCCTTGTACCAAATCTTCTCTGCACTCAGCATACCCCAAAGTCACATTTTCCCCTTCATATACCAGTTCTCCAACCACTTCCGGTTGATCAATTTTATGTCCCTCCGGCGTTTTAAGCCATAACTTTCCACCTGGAATTGCAATTCCCATGCTTCCGTATTTTGTAATAGCTTTCTCCCATGGCAGATATGCCATTCGTGCAGTCGCCTCTGTTTGTCCATACATAATCACAAAGTGTTTCTGGTGTTTTTCTGCATACTCTGCATATTCCAGGTGCAGTTCTGGTGAAAGTTTTCCTCCCGCCTGTGTCATAGTCTTAAGGCTTGGCAGATCCATTTCAAAAAATTTCAACTTTTTTAGTATTTCGTAAGTATATGGGACCCCGCCAAAGGATGTGGCCTTCTCCCGCCGGAAAAAATCCCAGAATTCACGTTCTAACAATGTGTTTTCTGTGATTAAAAGTTTTGCTCCCACAAAAAAATGACTATTTATAATAGATAACCCATATGTATAATTCATAGGAAGGGTGGTAATGGGCCTTTCCATCGCATTTAACTCTAAATATTCTGCAATTGCCGCTGCATTGGACTGAATATTTTGGTAACTCTGACGTACTAACTTAGGACTTCCTGTAGACCCGGAGGTGGTAAGTAAAAGCGCAAGTTCTGAATACATTTCTACTTTCTTAGAATACTTGGTACGCAGCAGACAATAGTCAAACTTTTCCCACACAGATTCGCACAACTCAAATTCTTTTTTCATCCGATTGGGAACATAAAGATACGACGGTTGATAAAGCCGAAGCAGAGATTCCCGCAGCTCCTTTTCCAGATCTGCTGCCAGCAATACTGGCACTACCCTATGTTTTAAAAAAGACACATATCCCAAGATTGAACCAATGGCGTTCTCGCAGTAAGAGAATACAAGGGTTCTCTCTCCTATTGTATTTCCCAAAATCTCTGCTTCTTTTTCTAATTCTTCATATGTCAAAGAATTTCCCTTGGAATCTATACATGCAGTATGATCCTTCCATTTTCCCATGTCCTGATAAAATGCCATATTTTTACTCCCCGATCACCACTCCATATTTTTTCATAATCTCTTTTCCCGCTTTATAAGAATTGAAATCAATAATATCATCTGTATCCATCATAATATCAAATGTATCTTCCAGTTCCGCAATCAGACCCATATGGCCGACAGAATCCCATTGCGGTATATCCTGATACGCCAGTTCCTCTATTTCTACTTTTTCCTCTTCTATTTCCAGTGCATCAATAAATGCTTTCCGATATTTTTCTAAATTTGTCATGAGTTTTCTCCTTTTCAACAATGTTTGATAAAAATATGTGAAATACTTTCTGGTATATAACCATTTATAATAAGATTTCTGATCTGCGGCAGATTATTTGTAGAAACATTCGTACGTACCTTCTTGCCGCCGCGTTTTTTTACCTCTTCCGGAACCTTCACAATGGCTCCCATGCCAGAATTGCGGTATTGTTTGTAAAATCCCCCTAATGGAACATCATAATATCCCTCTTCCAGCTCTTTCAGGGTAAAGAAGGCTATTGTATTTCCTTTGTATGTATATTTTAAGAACTCTGTTTTTCCTGCCATCTCGTCCTGTATCCAGTTAGCATATCTCTGCTTTGCCTGTTCCGGTTTAAAAAAATCATCCAATGATATTCTATCTGTTGCAAACATGCCTTGTTTTACCTCGCAGAGAAGGGCTTCTATATCTTGAACATTCATTTGTTCTACAGCAATACTATCGTAAACCCTTTTCTGAACAGAACTCTGGCTGACAGGACGCAGATATGATACTAACTCTACAATATCTTCCACATATCTATAGTTACACTTTTCCATAAACCATAAAATATCCGGCCTATCAGAAGGTATTCTCAAAACAACATATTCCTTATCCAATATTTCTATCTGTTTTTCTATCTCGTCCAGTCCATCTTTATTTTCAAACGTCACCTCTATCGTATCGACTCCCAGATTCCTTTTCTCCCAAACCGCCTCTGTAATTTTCATAGTCTCTTTTTTCTGCCCTTCTATTTTTATTTCTGCAGCTCTGCCATCACTCTTTCTGCAATCTGTCTTACACTTAATCCATATGTTTCTTCCGTATAGGAAACCCTTCCCGGCAGCGGATAACAATTGTCAATCCCTGCTAAAACGTGTCTGGGACGTACTTTCTTATCCGCATAATATTCCGCAATGGCAGCCCCCATACCTCCATGAATCAAATGTTCTTCTACAGATACCAGCAAATTCATTTTTGCAATTTCTTCTAAGATTTCAGTATCTAATGGATTCACTGTGTGCATATCTATTACTTTGGCCGATACTCCCTGATCCTCTAGAACAGCAGCCGCATCCATTACATTTTTTACAATATTTCCACAGGCAGCGATCGCCACATCTTTTCCTTCCTTTAATGTAATAGATTTTCCAATCGAAAATGGTATCGCTTGGTCCCTGTGAATTATTGGCTGCAAATTTCCTCCCGTCAATCTGATATATACCGGTCCGTCATATTTCAGCGCAGCCTCCAAAGACTTATATACTTCCACGCCGTCACAGGGGGACATAATTACAATTCCTGGAATAGATCTCATAACAGCAATATCCGGAGGATTTCCATGGGAATAACCAAAACGTGACTGTATCAATCCGCTGTCCATGCCAATCAACTTTATGTTTGCCTGCATATAGCCCATAAAATTCCTGACTTGATCTGCCGCTCTCACAGAAGTAAACATCGCCCAGGAAGTTGCAATTACAGGAGTCCCCATTTCTGCTAACCCCGCCGAAACTCCTATTAAATTTTGTTCTGCAATTCCAACATCAACAAAATGATCTGGATACTCTTTTATAATTCTGTCAAATCCAGACGCATGGGCCAAGTCCGCCGACACCGCAAAAAAATCATTTCCTTCCCTGGCATAATCATATACCGCCTGTCCCAAAGTCCCGCGGGCGCCCATTCTTGCCAAAAAGCGTATCGTTTTAGAATCCATTTTCAACAATACTGATTACCTCCTTTTTTGCCTGTTCTAACTCTGCGCCCCGAAGAACTTTGTCATGCCACAGATAGTCATTTTCAAAAAAAGACACTCCTTTTCCTTTCACTGTATTAGCGATAACCGCCTTCGGTTTCTGTTCTTCTCCATGGTTTAAAAATGCATCTAACAATTCTTTACAATTGTGTCCATCTACAGAGACAACTTTCCATCCGAAACTTTCCAGACGTCCCTCCAAATTTTCCCAAGACATAATATCTTTTGTCGGCCCGTCTGACTGTATTGTATTGGCATCTACAATCATTGTCAGATTATCTAATCCAAACTGAGATGCAGACATAACAGCCTCCCATATAGCGCCTTCATCCAGTTCCCCATCGCCGACTTCCACATATGTTTTGTATGTATATCCTTTTCTTTTTGCCAGTAATGCCAACCCCACTGCATAAGACAGATTTATTCCGAGACTTCCTCCTGAAGTTTCAAACCCTAATTCTTTTTTCGCAGTCATAAGCTCCGAAATACAGCTTCCATCTTTTTGGTATGTCTTAATCTGCTCATCGCTCAACATTCCCATTTGATGCAAGACTGTATATACGGCCAAAGCCGCATGTCCCTTTGACAGTAAGAATTTATCTTTTTGTTCTGGCAAAATATTTTTCTCTTTGCAGTTTAAAATTTCCTGATATAAAACTGCTAAAATTTCTGCACTTGAATAGGCTCCGCCCCAATGCATGGTATCATTGGCATATTCCACCAGATCAATCATTTCTCTCCGCATATTATTCGCTAACTTTTGACAACATAGAATCTTTTCATCCATTTCGAATCCCTCTTCCGCCTTTGCGCTCTTGACTGATATATACTATCCTTGTCATATTCTCAATCATAGGATATCCATCCCAAATAAACTCCAGTTCCATCGTCTGCCCCAATGGCACAATACGATCCACGCCTTTTACTCCCTCTTCAAATACGGTCCGCCTCACATCTTCTGCTGAAACTCCCAAAACAGATACTGTCTGGCATTTTTTTCCTAAAATCGGCGTAAGCTCTTTCAATTCCCGGATTTTATATTCAAAAAAATATCCGCCTCCATTTTTATACTCCATCATCTCCGGCAACAGACAATCCAGCTCCAGCCTTACCACAAAATTATTGTCTGAAACGAGAGACACCCCTGGATATTTCATGCTAAGTTCACAAAAAGAAGTATATTTATCAACAGCTTGTATTGGACTCATTTGATATTCATGTACTACAAGATTTTCCAGTTCTTTCCAAAATTTTTCTCGTGCCTTTTCAATATTTTCTCCTATCCACACAACCAGACTTGGCGAACTGCACGCATTTTGATCGATATAATAAGTATCCATGTAAAAATCCCTTGCGGCCTTTGGGCTGTCTGTACGCAAATATTCCTCTGCATTGATTACTGCAATGGAATATCTGTCTGCAAAATTCATTTCCACTGCCCTGGCCGGCATGGGAAATTTCTGAATCATCTTTATTGTCTGATCCCCGCCCCAAACGATCCTTATATCGCACAATGCTGAAAGTTCTCTATTGATCCTTTCATTATGCTCATAACGCACCAAACAAAAATAAGGCTTTAACTTTACATGTTTCTCTTCTATAACACGAGCCAGAGCATCGCAGATCATTGCAACCTGGGGAAAGGATTTGCTGGACACTCTGACAATTGTAACATTGCCTGCCAGAACAGATGACGTCATTGAAACGGCAAAATTTACCGGCACATTTGAAGGCGCTATATGAAAGGCCACACCTCTTCCCAAACGATTCTCCTGCTCCGTATAAGCCTCTTTTTTTCTTTTCAATGACGCCCTGCGAATCCAATAAGCATAAGAACTCACATCTGCATATTCTCTAATTTTTTCATTTTGAAATATTTCATTGGACAAATCTGCCAAAAGATCCATCATTTCATCACAAAACATAGGAAGAACCGACGTCTTCTCTGCATTTTTTAAAACGTTAAAATCTCCGACCAGAAACTCAAAATCCTTTTCCTCAAGTTGCATATGTATCACTGCACCCCCTTAATTCTGCATCTTTCATTCGTCCAAATACCTTGATATATTTTCCTTTTCTTCCACATGGACAATCATCCTCTCCTAACACTACTCCCTCGTCTTCCGTTAAAAGTGAGTGTCCTGGATAAGAACGGGGTAATACTGAGACCACCTGGAGGATTCCCGGTTTCCCTATCACACATGGGGAATAATCTTTATAGTCTCTTACAATAACATCCGAATAAATACTCGCATGCAAATGACCGTACTCACACTCTGCATAAATACATCCTGTCTGCTCCACCATTCCATAATGGTCGAGAAAATAATTTATTCCGCAAAATTCATGGATCTCTTTCTTAAATTCATCTCTTGTGACGGATTCTTTCTCCAGCTTTTTCCATCCTCCTCCAGTCATGAGAACAGCCTGCGGCATATTTTCTTTCTCGTTTCTTTTTTTCAATTCCTGATAAAAATGCCTCCAAACAATCGACGTAAAACCAAAAATAACAAATCTCTGTCCCTGATACTTTTCCAAAAAATCCTTTAACTTTTCTATATTCAAAGACATATCGTCATTTAGTATATACACCATATCTGAAGAGGCCATACGCAGTCCTATGACAGCCGCCCCTCTTGCTGAAAAAAGCTTCCTGTTCTTAACTACTGCCGGCGAATCAACAATCATCATGGGCAAACGTTTTTTCCCCCAGAAATCATTAAGAATCTTTATCATAACTTTTTGCTGCATCATGGCTGTCTCCTGATTCAAGTATATTTTTGAAACAGCCTGTCCGGTTGTTCCCGAAGAAGTCATGACTTTAAAAACTTCCTTCTCATCAATGCTTTTCAAATCATATTTTTTAAACATTCTTACCGGATAAAAAGGTATATCCTCTACTCTTTTTATATTTTCCTGCTTGTACCCTGCCGCTTTTAAAAATCTTTCATATTCTTTACAATTCTTTTTATGAAATTCCGTTAATTCAGCTAATTCCTTTCTCAGTAAACTCTCTTTTTTCTCTGAGGTCAGCTCATAGGGATTCCTTTTATAAAATTCCTCTATCATGATTTTCTCTCCCACTCCCTTTTGATCCGCTCTGCAATCTGCCAATCGATTAACCCCATCTGCTCCCACACATACCGCTGAGATCCTGCCTGTGCAAAAGAATCCGGCATTCCAATTAAAATCTGTCTGGGCGATTTCTGAAACTCCGCTTTATACTCTGCCACAGCGCTTCCCATTCCTCCTAAAACATTGTGTTCTTCCACTGTGACTAACAATTGATATTGCATAAAAATTTTTTTCAATCCGTCTCTATCCATAGGTTTTATGGTATGCATATTGTATACTGCACATGAAATTCCTTGTTTTTCCAACATTTCTGCCGCCTTTAAGGTCTCAAATACCATCAATCCTGTGGCAATCACTGCCACATCCATCCCCTCTCTTATTTTCATCAATTCTCCTGGAGTAAACTGATAATCCATGTTATAGACAACTGGACAGTTCAATCCTCCGCTCAGGCGAATATATACAGGCCCCTCATATTCCGCCGCGTACTCTGCCGCTTTCACCGCTTCTAAACTGTCTGCCGGTGAAAATACTGTCAAATTTGGAAGTACACGCATAAAGGCTATATCCTCTGTCGCCCAGTGGGATATCCCCGACTTAGCCGCAACCACACCGGCAGAAGAACCCACTACTTTTACATTGCACTGCATATGTGATAAATGCTGGCGTATTTGTTCCAGACTGCGCACCGCAATAAAAGACGCGTAAGTAGCCGCAAACACACATTCACCCTCCATGGCCATCCCTGCTGCAATTCCTATCATATTTTGTTCTGCAATTCCAACATTTAAAAATTTTTCCGGATAAGCGGCGCGAAACCGATCCATCCCAGACAGTAAAGCCAAATCCGCTGTCAGTAATCTTATCTTTTTATTTTTCTCTGCTATATTTGGTAATGCCGCTGCAAATACAGCCCCTCTCTGTCCTAGCTTTGCCCATGTTTTTATCATGATGGAATTCACTTTCATTCTTGTCCTACACCTCGCATTATCTCTTCCTTTGCGCTCTCATACTCTTCCCTTGAAAGCCTATGGTGGTGCCACTCCGGCCGGTTTTCCATAAAGGAAACCCCTTTTCCCTTTACCGTATCAGCAAGAATCACATTTGGTTTTTCACTGCTTCGGCCTGCAAATGATTCCAGCAATTCTTTTACATCATGCCCATTGCACTTTATTACATTCCACCGAAAACTTTCCAATTTCTCTGATAAGTTTTCCAGTCCCATAATCTCCTCTGTATTCCCGTCGTAAGATAAATGATTTCGATCAATAATAACTGTAAGATTTGTCAAATGATAATGTGCCGCTGCCATAAATGCTTCCCAAACAGAACCTTCATTTAATTCCCCGTCTCCCATCAATACATAAACAGCTGCAGCTCGTCTATTTTCCCTTGCATTCCAGGCGATTCCTATTCCAACCGATAGAGCCATTCCAAGGCTTCCGCCTGAATATTCAAGTCCCAGCTCCACCTGACGCGGATAGCCTGTTAAGCGTCCCCCGTCTTTCTGAAACTCAAATATTTCCTCATGTTCTAAAAAACCAGTTTCTGCAAGGGCTGGAATATGCGCCAGCACACAATGATTTTTACTGGGCAGAAATCTATCTCTCTCTGGATTACATGGATCCTTTGCATCAATATTTAAAACCTCCCCATACAACACTGCAAGTATCTCCATACATGATAAACTTCCACCAAGATGCGACCCATTCTTTCCTGATATCAGCGCCATATCCAGTGCATTCAGCCGCATTCTCCATGCCATTTTTTTCAGCCTGTCCACACATTCTTTTGATATATTCATACGCGTCCTCCATCCATCACAAGAATATGGCCTGTCATAAATCCTGCCTCCTCAGACGCCATATACAGTGCTGCGCTTCCAATTTCTTTTGCATCCCCCATACGCCCCAGGCTTGTTCGCGCAATGGTTTTCTCTATCTCATTTTCCGGCTTATAATGCCCCATATCTGTATGGACCAATCCAGGCGCTATTCCGTTCACCCTGATATTATATTGCCCCAGTTCTTTCGACAGACATTTCGTAATCCATATCAGCGCCGCTTTACTAGAACCATATGCCAAATATCCTGGCTCTGTTTCTATCCCCCCAACAGAGCATAAATTGATAATATTCCCAGATTTCTGACGCATCATTTTTCTGGCAACCATCTGCATTACTGCTACCTGTGAAAAAACATTGACTTCATATACCTCCCTCATAACTTTTACAGGAGTCATTGTAAATAATCCTCCATAGGCAGTCCCGGCATTATTAATCAATACGTCCACTGAATGTTTTTCTTTTAAAAGGCCTCCTAATTTATCTTTTATCTCCTCTTCTTTTGCCAAATCAAAATATACCGGTTTCACCCACACACTGTTCTTTTCTGAAAGTTCTTTCAGATATTCCTCAAATTTTTCACTTTTTTCTCTTGCACAAGCCCATACGTTATATCCGTTTTCTGCAAACTGCTTTACAAACTCTTTCCCCAGCCCCCGATTGGTTCCCGTAATAATCGCATTTTTTTCCATCAAACACCTCTTACCGCTTTTCATAAAATTTCTTTATACACGCTGTCACATACTTTATCTCTTCTTCCTTTAATGCATAATACATTGGCAGTCTTACTAAACGCCTGCTTTCTTCGGTGGTATACTTGTCTCTTCCCACAAATTCTCCAAATTTGCAGCCTGCAATAGAAGTATGTAACGGTATATAGTGGAACACTGCTTTAATATCATACTGACCAAGAAACTGTATCAATTCCGTTCTTTCTTTCTGATTTCTGGTTTTTATATAAAATATATGCCCATTATGTTTACATTCCTTTGGAATATATGGCAAACTGATTTTTTCCTTTTCCTCTAATTCCTTTAATTCCTCATAATATAAATTCCACAATTTCAACCGCCTTTCATTGATTTCTTCTGCAATCTCTAATTGCGGCATTAAATATGCGGCGTTCATCTCACTTGGCAGATAAGAAGAACCCAAATCTATCCAGCTATATTTGTCAACTTCTCCTCGAAAGAATTGTGCACGATTTGTTCCTTTTTCTCTAAGGATCTCTCCCCTATGCACATACTCCTTTTGATTTATCAATATCAATCCTCCCTCTCCCATTGTATAATTTTTCGTTTCATGGAAACTGTACGCCCCAAATTCTCCTATCGTCCCCAAATACCTGCCCTTATAGGCTGCCATCATTCCCTGTGCGGCATCTTCAATGACAAACAAATGATGTTGCTTTGCAATCTCCATAATCCTGTCCATTTCGCATCCCACGCCTGCATAATGTACCGGCACTATAGCCTTTGTCTGGTTCGTAATCGCATTTTCAATCAATGTTTCATCTATATTCATTGTGTCTTTTCGAATGTCTACAAATTTTATTCTGGCCCCGCGAAGAACAAATGCATCCGCCGTTGAAACAAAAGTAAAAGCCGGCATAATCACCTCGTCCCCTGGCTGTATATCTGCCAACAACGCCGCCATCTCCAGAGCATGTGTACAAGATGTTGTCAGCAGCACCTTTGTTCCGCACTTCTTTTCAAACCAATTCGTACATCTTTCTGTAAAAACCCCGTCTCCATTTAACCTTCGATACTTTAAAATTGCTTCTGTAATATAGGTAAGCCCTTTTTCCACATAAAGTGGTTCATTAAATGGTATCATCCTCAATTCCCCTGTTCTTCCATGGTTTCCACAATTTTAGAAATTACATTTTTTACACATTCGATCATTCGCTCTTCTGTGTTTTCATCCATGCTCTTTCTTGCACAATCTTTTTTCTTTTTGTAAAATTCCTGATCAGAAATATAATGGCAGACCTGATCCACCATACACTCTGTATTCTGTACGATAAATTCTTCCCCCACATTATATGCAACGTCACAATTGGGAAGCGTAACAACCGGCACACCTTTTTTTAATGCCATAGCGCTGCTGAAACCACCTCCTGCTCTCACAGGATTCAGATATAAATCAAACATACTGTACACGCCCTGCAAATCCGTTTGATATCCCAAATAATAAACATTATTTTTAAATTCTTTTCTGTCTAATCTCTCTTTTACTTTTTGCACTTCTCCTATCATTACAAATACTGCATCAGGTTCTTTTTGCAGAATCCGCAGCATCACTTCAAAAAAAACTTCTTCTAATTCATTGTCCAAACGGTTTCCGACAATCGCAATCAGAAATTTGTCCTCCGGCAGTCCAAATTCCTGGCGGGTATAGCTTTTCTCTGATTCTTTCAGTCCCACACTGGCTGGAAATCTCTCCTTTACAAAAATCTGTTTCTGATTCTTTTCCAGCAGTTCCTCGTATTCCTTTTCAATCAGTTCCTCTCTTTTATCAGCCCGAAGCAAAATTTCTGCCTCTGAAACAGGGCATGAGACAGACATTCCCATAGCAACTGTGGTGGTAAATTTTCCCGCCGCGTCTGCAATGGGATGGAATATCCCTACATTTAAAACAAAAATTGGATTAAACGCATAAATAAGAGAAAACATCATACTATATTCTTTCAAACTATTTTCTCCCATGTTAATCTGATATCCAAAAAACTCTGTATTTTTATAACCAATTTTCAAAGGTGCATTTTTAAATTGTTCCAAACTATTCATAGTGAGCGCTTCTGTATAGATCCACAAATCTTCTGGAAGTTTCCCATCACAGGGACATAGAAAAAGCAATATCTCATATCCCAATATCTCCTGAAGTACATACGCATAATTCATTACGATTCTTGTGGGCGCATGTGCCAAACTCAGTATCTGTTCCGTAATCATTACAATTCTCTTTTTATTTCTCTTTTCTATAGGAATATAAGGATATGATATATGTAATATATCAATAAACTTTTCTACATTTTTTCTATGAAATTCTCTTTTCTTTCTGTAATACCCATCTATCCTTGTTATCTGCAATTCCAACATACTCCCTATATAAGGGTCCACATCCACTTTCTGTATCATATCTAACAAATCTTCCCGGAAACTTTCATTCTTCATATAAAAAATAAAATGAGAGAAAATATAGATAAAGTCATTGACCTCAAATTGGGATTTCATAATTTCCCGAATTTTATTTTTCTCTTCTTCTGAAAACATATTATATTGCTTTTCTAAGTTTTCATATTCTTTTTCTATTTCACCATATTTCTCCTGATTTAAGCATAATCTCACTGCCCTTTTGATCCATTCTATCTGCATTTCTATTTTTTCCTCGTTATTGGTAAAATTTTGTATACTCCTCAAACATCCCTGACATATCTTTCACTAGCCTTGTATACAGCATTCCTTTCCGGGCCATGGCCCTGCCTTCCGCTTCCAGGGTATCCTCATAGGTAAACTGTTCGTCACGCATAATATACTGAGCTTCCACCATAGTAATATCAATCATCTGATACATCACATTGGCTTCCATCTTTTTGGTTATCTTTTTTATCTTTTTCAAAACAGCAAGATACTGTTCTTGATCCAGGTGTTTTTTTCTGCTGATTCTGTCTAATTTCTGATAAAGGTTTTCTGCTGTTCCTGCATCTTCTCCTAACTCCTGAAACCGCTTTGGAATCTCCCGGAGATATCCTTTCGCCCATTCTCTCTCCTTTTCATCCAGCATAGGCGGTAATTTCCCCAGGCATTCCTGTATATTGACCTCTTTCGTGCACTCCCGTTCTATGGCTTCCTGCAGGGTCATAATCTCTGTGTTGTCAATCTTTGCCCCGCCTTCTGTGGCGTTGATCACCCGAAATTCTTGATCTACTTCCCGAATCCTTTTGATATGCTGGTTATACCACTCCAAATAAGACTGCAGCACCAAGGTTGTGGGTACTTCTTTCTCTTCATTTCCTTCCACCATAATATACTTACGGTCCGTTTCTTCTTTCATTACCTTTTCAAAGGTCCCGTCTGCATGGGATTTATGTCCTGTATAGGCAAGATCCTGACCAACTAAAATAATACGTTTCAGTCCAATTTTGTGTAAGAGAGAAAATGCACTGGTAGCCACGGAACCTCCGGTACTGACCCCGCCCCAGGCTTTCTCATGCTTCATCAAAATTGTATCTGCAAAAGTAAATCCCTCATTATAGAAAAATTTCATTCCTGTGTGATAATCCAACACGTCGCTGGCCGCATTCAAAGATGTCACCAGCGGAATCTCCTTTGCCTCTTCCCGTTCCACCAAACTGAATTGCTTTTTTCCGTCTACAATGGCAAACATATCCGGCAGAATCCCTGCATCCAGCAAAGGCTTGATGGCTGTATCCACTGCCACAATAAAGGCCCTGCCCTTGGCCTTTTTCAGTTCCTGAATATTTTTATTTAAAGAAGGCCCTGCCGCTATCACAATCCCTGGAATATCTCTTGGAATCACATCCACCAACTGGGTGGTCTTATAACCATCGCATAAATACCTGGCATTAGAAAAAAGATTTTTCACAATCACAGAAGCAAAAAGTTTTTTCGTGCTGTATTGAATCATCTCCTGTTTGGCATGATCCCGTATGATCCTCATAAAGTTCACTGCCTCTTCTGGAAACAGCACCTCATAATTAGGCAGAATCATTTTTCCAGAATAGGAAATCTTCTCATACTGAATGATATGTTTGATCATCAGATCCATCGCCTTATCATCCATGCCTTCTAGTCCATGAACCCAGAAAACAATCACATGCTTTTCCATCCACTCTTTTAGCGGAACGTGTTCCAAAAATTTCAAAAAGATCTGTAGAGATGGCTCATAGACCAAAATCGTCAACCGATTTTGATTCCGCTCTGTTACTTCCTGTAGATAAAAGGGATTTCCCACTCCCATCAAAAATATAGGTGCATTGTTGGGAAGATCCTCCAACCCTCCTGCCCATATCCGAGCCGCCTCTTTGGTATTGCGTTTTCCATTCAGATAACAGGTCCTGCCATCTTTTTTTACTTTTAAAATTACCTCTCCATCCCAGGCTCTTTCTTCCTGTATTTCCAAATCCGGCTTCGCTGTTTTTCTCGCTTCTTCTATCAAACGATCCATCTGAGGATAAGCCCTCGCCAATACATTCAGATTTTTTTCATATATTGTCATTTTTCCCATCCTCCTGTTCCGATTCTATAAAAAGTTCCAGATATTCTAATAAACCATAAGCCATAGCGTCCTGCATCAACACCCGGTCCCCCTGTTCCATTGCAGCCACAATATCCTCCAAAATACCCAAGATATCCTGACTCATATTCTGATACAGGGTTTCCTCTATTCCAAATATATTTCCTTCCAAAAACCACAGAACAAATTCCTGTATCTGCGGCATCATTTTCCGCATCAATTCAATATTATTTCGTTTCTGATAAATAAGATATCCTGCCGATATCTTAACCAAATTCTGATATAATTCCTGTATTTTTTTCTCCATATTTGACGGCCTGCCGCTTTCTTCTCAAAATTAATGAACCTATCCTCTGTATTTAAGAAAGGAGCCGGCCTGCCGACTCCTTTATTCCTCTTTTTATTAGATCTCTTCTTTGACAATACTGGGCTAGCTTACTGTAATAAGGACAATACGCCCTGGGTAGCCTGATTTGCCTGAGCAAGCATAGACTGTCCTGCCTGTGCAAGAATATTGTTCTTGCTGTATTCTACCATTTCAGCAGCCATATCAAGATCACGGATACGTGACTCTGCTGCCTGGGTATTTTCAGCTACATTATCTAAGTTGGCAATGGTATGCTCTAATCTGTTCTGGATTGCACCAAGTGCAGATCTCTGGGAAGACACCTTGTTGATTGCCTCCTGAACTGCCTGAATAGTTGCATTTGCCTTTGCATAACTTCCAACGTTAGGTTTCGCTAAAGTAAATGCTGTGGAGCTTGCGCCTACCGGTGTATCTGCTCCTGTAGTAGCTTCTGTTTTCAGATAAGTTGCAATGCTGTTCATGATTGCATCTGAAACTGCTGCCTTGGCAATACTGATATCTGCCGCCATAGCAGATGCCGCTGTATCATATTCATTCTCTTCTGAATCAATATAATAAACACTTCCTGTACTCTTATTGAACTGCGTTGCATAATCATCTGCATTTGCAGTACCGGAAACCGCTGCCTGGAAAGCAGAAATTGCAGCAGCCTGATTTGCTGATAAAGTCAAACTTGTATCATAAGTGTAATCTGTTCCTTTATAGGAAATCTGGGTTGGCTTTTCTCCCTTTTGAACAGGACTCTTTTCTTCTCCCTTAATTGCTCTCAATCCAAGGGTTTCAGCATTCATATTATCAATGCCGATTGTAATCTTCTGGTTGGTGTTTGCGCCAACATGAAGATTCTTATCCTGGAAAGTTCCGTCCAACAGATTCTGTTTGTTGAACTGAGTTGTTGTGGAGATTCTGTCTAATTCCTGGGTCAGCTGATCTAATTCTTCGTTAATGGCATCACGGTCAATGCTCTCATTGGTATCATTTGCACCCTGAACTGCCAGCTCATTCATTCTCTGAAGAATAGAATGCGCTTCATTTAACGCACCTTCTGCTGTCTGGATCAAAGATACACCGTCCTGTGCGTTTGTAGACGCACGGTTCAGACCACGTACCTGGCTTCTCATTTTCTCAGAAATCTTTAACCCTGCCGCATCGTCTCCTGCACGGTTGATTCTGTAACCAGAAGATAATTTCTCAGAAGATTTTGCCTGGGAACCTGTGGTAATCCCTAACTGACGATTTGAGTTCATTGCTGTAAGGTTGTGTTGTACGATCATTGCCATAATATTTTCCTCCTTGTTTATACGATGTATCATCTTTTGATGATCATCCCGCTGCAAATCCGTTTGCATGCATTTTGTTTTATAATAAGCAAAAGCCCTAGGTTACCCCTGCATTATTATCCTGCCTATCTGGCCCTTTCGGCCTTCTTTGCCTTTTTGCGTTCCTCCATCAGAATCGCTTTGATCTTTTCTTTTGCCTCCGGGGAAAGTTCTCTCTCTTTGTGATGTTTCACTTCATTTCCCGGATCTGCCGCCATGCCGTATTTCTCCAGAGCAGTGCTGCGCACAATGTTCATAGATTTTGGGGCGTCCACCAGAACATGCAGATTGTTGGAACTGCCTCCGGTAAATACCACTTTGATCTCGTCTCCGACCAGCAGATACTCGCCTGCCTTCACTGTTAATTTCAGCATGGGAACCTCCTTGTTTTTTTCATCTCCTGATGATAGGCCATGCAACAATTTGTATTAAAATGTTGCATATGGAACTTTAACTGCAAGAAAGAATCCTGCTCCGCAGGATTCTCCGCCTGCGGCGGACCGCTCCCGCGGTTTATTTCCTTTCCGCCGCAGTGCAATAATTCTTTTTTATCTTATAGGAAATCCGAAGGAATTTCCTATAAGGATTAGGGTGTCAAAAGGGTGCGACGCACCCACTCTATACCATATATTGATGTGCAAGCAAGCTTGCAATAGCAATATATGGTATGAGTGCAGCGCCAAAGGCGCTTTTGACACCCTAATCCTATAAGAGAAAAATGGAGGATCGAAACAAATTGTCTCGATCCTCCGCTTTTTCTTGTAACAATTTAAGAGTTCTAAGAAATTCTCAACGGAACTACGCCATTTACTGTTCCTCTGCTCTTGCCATAGCAATCTGGAAATCCTTCTGATCTGTAAAGATCTCCTGTTTGTATGGATTCTTTTTCTGCTCAATTGCCCGCTTGATAATAGCAGTCAGGCAGATTACATTTGCTCCCAGAGCGATCAATGCAACGATTCCCTGTGCTCTTGGATCTGCAAAAGTAGGCTGTGCTGAATTGGTCAATGCCATACCATCTGCATATCCTGGTCCATACAGAGACGGAAGTACGGAAAATTTACCGCTAACCTGGAATAATGGGAATACCTGTGCAAACATACACCAGGTTGCCAGAGTATTGGCACGGTTTTGAATCCATCCGCCCTTGTTCCAGAATTTGTTTGCGAAGGTAGGTGCCAATAATAATGCAAAACCACAGTACCAAGAATGGGTAGGAAGATTCAGGTATGTATACTCAAAATTCCAAAGATCATATGCGATAATGAAGCACCATGTCATATCCGGCCACAACATATCATCCTTTTTCTTGGAGGTATAGATTCCCCACCAGCCTGTCATACAGAAAATATTGATGATCCCTGCAATACCATTCACCCAGTTCCACCAACCGCCGTAACGCCAAACGCCTTCGTTGGAGAACCAATATCTGGAACCTGTTTCTGCCAGAGCCTGAGCGCCTTTGATAGCAGACTCAAAGTCAGATCCCACTGCAATCAAAATGTTGATCGCTACGATTACAAATGGAAATACTTTGAACCATTCTGTCTTGCCAATGCTCCATTTGTATTTGAGCATCATGAAGCCGACACATCCGGCTGCCGCAGCATAGAGCTTAGCATAATGGAACCAGCCTCCCATGTAAAGATGGGTTTGGTTATTCAACGCCCATTCTGCTCCGGAAGAAGCCCCCACAGCAATTGCAATAAAATATGCTGTCAAAACAGCGGGAAGAACAAGGAAAAAGAAAATTCCTCCTGCTTTTGATCGGCGGGCAATCTCATTACAGATCACTAATCCGGCAAATACCATTACCCAGCCAAGTAACTGATACATGGCGTTATCACCATAGATTTGGAATAACATAGTACATATCCTCCTTAAAACTACTATGAATTTCGACTGGTCTAACCAGTTATTTGATAAAATTTTAACACTTTCTTTATAATTTTTCAAGTTTTTTAATAATTTATGGTATAATCTCAGCGATTCTACCGAATTTCGTGTCGGAAATTTGTTATTATTTTCTCAAACATTCTGGTCTAACCAGTACCAAAATGCTAAAATTTGGCATTTAAGGAATTTGGATATCTCAAAAGAACTGCCGCTCAAACAAAAGAACTGCCGCAAACCGCAGCAGTCCTTATCTTATATTCTCTTACTTTATCTCTTCTTATTTTGCGCTCTTTTTACTTTATAGCTTTTATTTGATTTCCGCCTTCCACAATCCATGAAGATTACAGTACTCATAGGCAGCCACTGGCTTTTCCCCTGGAGACAGACAAAACTCTGCTTCCGGCTTCTCCCCTGGAGACAGCTTTTTCAAGATTCCGCCTCGGTCTGTTTCCAGATAAATCCACATAATATAGTGCTCTTCCAGCATTGGATGTTCCAATTCTCCTACTTTTACCAAAACAGTTCCATCCTTTTTCTCCACCACCGGAACGTGTTTTTCTCCGGCAGCATCTGTAGTATTTGCCTTCAATTCCTGGAAAACCTTGGCGTCATTCTGTTCTCCCACAACAATTTCCATTGCAATGCTTCCGCATTCTCTGCATTTAAAAAAATTCATATGAAAATCTCCTTTTCTTTTCACAATTTATTTTTCACAGTTTTCGTGAAAAATATAGGATCTTTCCTATAATGTTCCCCAAAGATTCATTTTTATGTTTCCTTTTTCCCGTTATTTGGACTTTAATCTTTTATTCCAGATTTTTCCAAACGAATCCTTTTCTCAGATCATACTAGATTTTCAAATTCATCCATGGGAACTGGTTTGGAAAATAAATATCCCTGGGCCATATCACATCCAATTTTTTTCAAAAAAGTCAATTGTTTTCGTGTCTCCACACCTTCACACAGAGTCTTGATCTCCATCCGTTTGGCCATCTCCACTACCTGTTCCACGATGATATTGCTGCGCCTGGACTCCTCCGCTTCATCTAAAAATCCCTTGTCTATCTTCAAAATATCTACCGGAAGATCTTTCAAAAGATTCAAAGAAGAATACCCGCTGCCGAAATCATCAATCGATATTTTGTAACCTTCCTTTTTACATTCCCGGATAAATGCTCTGGTAAGACTGGTTTCGCCTCCCATAATGGTCTCCGTCAATTCCAGCTCAAAATACCATTTTGGTATTTTATATTTCTCCATCAATCGATTTAAATTGATAAAAAAATCTGCAGTGCTGATATGCACTCGTGATACGTTTACAGAAACACAGATCAACTCTTTCCCGCTTTCTGCCCACTGCGCCATTCGTTTCAGCACTTCTTCATATACATAAAAATCTACTTTTAAGATAAACCCATTTTTTTCAAACAGCGGAATAAAATCATCTGGAGGAATCATGCCTTTCTCTGGATGAATCCATCGCACTAACGCTTCTGCACCGATGATCCGTTCTGAGCGGAGATCATATTTAGGCTGAAGATAGACCTGAAACTCCCGGTTTTGCAGCGCCGCTTCCATTCTCCTTTCAATGTCATTTTCTTTTTCCAAAATACGCTTCATATTTTCATCGTAATAAGCCTGACTGCTTCCAGCCCTATCCTTGATGGTCTTTCGCGCCAAAGACGCCTGATCCACATATAAGACCAGATCTGTTCTGTCATCTTCCGGCGCAATCACTCTAATTCCTGCTTTTACCACTATCTTATAATATTGACGCTTTCCATTATTGTCAAAATAGACCGCCTTATTCAGAGAATCCAGCATAGCCGGCTGATACCGCTGTTCCTCAATTAAGATAAAAAAGACATCCGCTGTGTTCCGCGCAAAATATCCCCTGCCTGCAAAAATATCACGAATTCTCTCTCCCAGCACATACAAGATTTTATCTCCCGCCTTGGACCCAAAATCATTGTTAATAAATTTAAACTTATTGATATCCAAAGTAATCAGCAAATAGGTCTTGTCTTTGTTTCTTTCTAAAATATCCTGGGCTTCCTGATAAAATTTTACCCGATTCCAGAGGCCGGTAACAGAATCTGTCATAGCCAAATGCTGAAAATGCCTTTCTCTTTTATGAATAAAGATTATGGCGCCTAATACAATTACAGGCAGTCCAACGCAAATATACGGCAGAATCTTTTTTATCATCTCTGTCATTGTAGGTTCATATGTAATGTTGACTGCATATCGTACCATGCAATTTTCAAATTCCGTCTCTGGAATCCGATCAATGGCTTTGTCCAAAATACTTTTCAACTCTTTCCTGTGATAACCTCCAATCCCCACACTGATTGGAATGGTTCTCACTTGGTCAGGGATAACCTGAGTATTTCCATATTCTTTCAGATTATATACCGTCTGTAAAAGAACTACAGGGATAGGCGTGGCATCTGCCTCCCCCTTATTAACTGCCTCCAGACAGCTTCCTATACTATCGTACAACCCAACTTCCCATGCAGGTTCTTCTTCCTGAAAAAAGTACCGCAGATCTATGTATTTTTCCGGCAGGGCTAAAGACATGCCCTGGTGAACTTCTAACCCCTTTCTTCCGATCAATACATTTTCCACAGACAGATAGCCTTTCGAGTCTTCAAGATGATAGTATTCCTCAACTTTCTCATGGCCATAATTTCTGGCAATTAAGTCTATCTCCCCAGCGGCAGCCATATCCCACGCCTCCTTAAAATCTTTCAGAGGCACAAACTCAAATTCCAGCCCGCTTTCCGCTGAGATCAGTTCCATAATGGCCGCATAAACTCCAGAATAAGCTCCGGTTTCTTCATCTATATATTCCAAAGGATAATTATCCACGTCGCAGGCTACCCGCAAGGGCTCTGCCTGAAGGATAAACTCATATTCTTCTCTTGTGGTCCCGGTCAGCCGCTGATGAGGGTCGCCATAAAACTGCTTATATATGGAAGACAGAAACAAGGGATTCTCTTTCTTTAAACATTCAATGGCCTTATCCAATTCCTCCATCTGCCCAGAATGATCTTTTTGAACTGCAAAATACACTTCCTCCGCTGATATCTTTCCCACGTACCGATAATTTTCCGGCTCCTTCAGGCTGGATACCAACGCCATGTCCACCCTTTTCTCCTGCAAGGCTTCCATAAGGCCCTCAAACTCTTCGATATACACAGGTTCATACTCTATTCCATTCTGTTTCGCATACTTTTTCAGACTGTTTTCCAGACTGGTATCCGGGGAGATTCCAATCCGTTTTCCTTTCATTGCCTTTCGATCATCATAGAAAATTTCCTCATTTTCTTTCCAGGTACACAACATGCTGTATTCTTCCCCGGAAGAATTATTGCTAAAGAGCAGTTCTTCCTGCTGACTGCAGCCCTTGTGCACATTGCACAAAAGATCCACCTGACCTTCTGTCAAAGCAGAAATGCGTTCCTTCTCTGGAATCTTCACATAGCGGTACTTCCAGCCAGTATACTGAGACAACTCCTCTAAATATGAAACTCCATACCCATAAAAATTTCCATCCTCGTCTTTTCGGATCATATCGTCATTTTCACAATATCCTACGGTAATTTCTGTGACCTCTTGGGAACCGTCTTCCTCTGATCCATTTTCCTCCGGTCCGCCTTCCGGTGCAGCGTATCCTTTCACTGAGAAAATCAATGCACTGCTTATCATGTACCATAACAACACACTTTTCAAAATGATTCTGAATTTTCTCATGGTAATTCTACATTCCTCTCACAATTGGTCTTTCCAAAATAAGATTCGCATATCTTATTATCACATTCTCCCACCAAAACATGTGTTTGTCAATAGGAAAGTCATGAACTTTCTCACTTCATAGCAGCATAGTACTTCTGTAAGATAAAAGAGACTGCCGCAAAAGGGCAGGTTCTTACAATATCAATCTCCGTTGACGTCCAACTCTATATTGTAAAATTGCCGAATTTTGCAACAGCCTCGTAAAGGTCTTGATAGAAAAAATATGTTCTTAGTAATTCTCTGCTTTTAACTGGAAATAAGCCTGGGAATGAGCGCATACCGGACACTCTTCCGGCGCCTCTTTGCCTACGCAGATATGTCCGCAGTTGCTGCACTGCCAGATCACATCTCCATCTTTTGAAAATACCGCTTTCCCTGTTACATTATCCAGAAGTTTACGATATCTCTCTTCATGTTCCTTCTCTATTTTAGCTACGCCCTCAAAAAGCTCTGCAATATCATCAAAACCTTCTTCCCTCGCTTCCTTTGCAAACTGGGCATACATATCTGTCCACTCATAGTTCTCGCCTTCTGCTGCGGCTTTCAGATTCTCTTCTGTAGTTCCGATCCCGTCATTCAGAAGCTTATACCACATCTTAGCATGTTCCTTTTCATTCGCAGCAGTTTCTTCAAAAATACTGGCAATCTGTACGTATCCATCTTTTTTTGCCTTGCTGGCAAAATAAGTATATTTATTTCTTGCCATAGATTCTCCTGCAAATGCTGTCTCTAAATTCTTCTGTGTTTTTGTCCCTTTCAAATCTGCCATAGATTTCTCCTCTCTATACCCTTTTCTGTATTTTACCGTCTCTACTGTACCTTTTTTTTCGAGTTCTGTCAATTCTTTTCCTGATTTTTCTGGTTCCTTTTTCCCAATCATTTAACATTTTCTATGTTAATTCTGCGATTCTGGTTACCGCCACATAAATTTCAGAAATTTTATACCAAGTGGCGTAATCTACCACTCCTGTCTGAGGCAGGCCAAACACGGACTGGAATCTGCGGACAGCCGCCTGAGTGGCAGGGCCGTAAGAACCATCTGCTGCAATTCTAGGAATAGACGTATAGACTTGTGCAATCCGGTTTAACTGTTCCTGCATCTGGCGCACTTTATTTCCACTAGAACCGATCTGCAGATTTTCCCGGGGCCAGGAAGCCGGAATACCTGAGATCTCTTCCGCTTCATTGATGTACATATCGTTTCCATAGTAATAGCGAAGAATCTCTATGGCACTGTAGTTCTGATCGCCCAAATACTTTGATCCCCATTGGCTCAGCCAGTTTGGACAGGTCACTCTCTGCCCATCACAGTACTGGGTCAAAATCGGCTGTTTTACATTGGGCCTGGACAGAAAGTTAGAAAACATTTCATCCACAACACGAGAAATACTGGCAAAATAATTTCTTCCATAAACCCACTTGTGATCATATGCAGTGGAGGAGGTAATGGTAAAATCATAACCCTTGTTACGGTACAAGGGAATCAGCACAAATTCGGGATTGTGAAATGAAGTCATTCAGGTTGATTTTAAAGCGAATAACGACTTCTGTTTTCTTTACATCAATACGTTCTACCAGCTTATTTACCAATACTCGCTTGGTTGCCACATCTGCATTTAAAAATACATCCTGCCATGTTGGAATCTTATTTTTTATATCTTCCCATTCGTCGATTGTTACAGAAGTGTTTTTT
>JAAWBG010000007.1 GCA_022792535.1 Lachnospiraceae bacterium | reverse complement strand
TTTTACCTCTTGTGCGAGTGCGCATATTATTTTTCTCTTATAGGAAAGATACTTTCACACGTTAGCGGGACAAGGTCTTTCCTATAAGATGAAGAAAGAATCCTGCGGAGCAGGATTCTCCGCCTGCGGCGGACCGCTCTTGCGGTTCTTTTCCTTTCCGCCGCAGTGCAATAATTCTTTGTTATCTTATAGGAAATCCGGAGGAATTTCCTATAAGATAACAAAAACCTGCTTCATACTTATTGTACGAAACAGGCTGTCTTCATGTTTTAATATTCTGTTGTTTCTTTCCTAAGAAATCTTTAAGAATTTCTTGGGAGTTCTACCCGAAAGATTACTTGCTCTTTCTCACTTTCTGCAAAGATCCGTCCTCCGTGGATTGTCACAATCTCCCTGGCAATAGCCAGACCAAGACCGGCCCCTCCCGTATCAGAGTTCCTTGCCTCATCCATCCGATAAAATTTATCAAAAATAGTGACCAGCTTCTCCTTAGGAATATTCCTTCCCTGGTTTTGAAAACTGATTCTGATTTTATCCGGCTCTTTTTCTTTTTCTAAATCAGAGACTCCTTCCGCTGTCTCTTCCCTGAAAGACTGCGTCTCAAAGATTTCTTCCACAAAAATATGAATCTGACTGTTGGGATAACTGTAGGCAATGGCATTTTTCAGGATATTATTAAACACCCTTGCCAATTTGACCGGATCTCCATACAAGGTCACATTTTCATCGCTGTGCAGTTCTACCGTATCGCCTTTCTCTTCCAATACAGGGTAAAATTCCTCCATCATCTGCCGCAGCATATAATACAAATCAATTTTTTCCTTTTCCACTACAATCTGCTGAATATTATATCTGGTGATCTCAAAAAATTCATTGATCAGCTGCTCCAGACGATTTGCCTTTTCTAAGGTAATATGTACATACTTGGCCTTCTGTTCCGCCGGCATATCCGGCGCCTCTTCCAGTAAACTCAGATAACCGATCACAGAAGTCAGGGGCGTACGTATATCATGGGCCAGATACATTACCAGGTTATTTTTCCGTTCTTCTGCCAGACGGGCTTCCAGTTCCCGTTTTTCCAAGGTTTCCCGAAGGGTATTTAGCTTCTTCTCCATGGGAGCCATCTCTGGAGACATAACAATCTCCTTGTTCTCTCCCTGGATCAGCTTGTCCAGTCTCTCATCAATCTCATTGAAATACCCAATAAACCAGGTCAGAGAGAACCGAAACAGCAGAAGAAAACAGACTGTCACCGCCACAAAAATAATCAGCCAGGCATTTTCCCGCAATCCATACTGATAGATATTGGCCGCGTCCATATAATCCAGCCGAAATGCCTCCTGCAGGAATTGAACGATCCAGTCCCCCACTCTGCGGAACCAAAACCGCCGATACAGAGTAAAAATAATCAGAAAAGTCAGTATTACGATGACAAAAGTCTGCATAAAAATGCGAAAGACCAATTTAGAATAACCAGAATTCTTCTTCCTGTTCTTTCGAAATCCCATAAAAGGGGAATGGCGCTTATTTTCAGTTTTCAATTTTATACCCCACTCCCCAGACTGTCTTAATATATTTGGGATGTTCTACAGAATCCTTCATCTTTTCCCGCAGGTGGCGGATGTGTACGGTAATGGTATTATTGCTCTTACTGTAATATTCATCTTTCCACACGCCATGGAATAAGTCCTCTGAGCTGACCACCTCTCCCTTTCGCTCGCAGAGAATCTTCAAAATAGAAAACTCTGTAGGGGTTAATACCAGCGGTTTCTCATCCAGCTGACATTCATGGGTTTTCACATTGATTACCAGGCCGCCATGTACCAGTAAGGAAGCATCCTGCCCCTCTGTAAGCTGAGACTGGTTATAACGTTTGTATCGGCGAAGCTGGGCTTTGACCCGCGCCACCAGCTCAAGGGGACGGAAGGGCTTCGTCATATAATCGTCTGCTCCCAGCATCAGACCCCGTATCTTATCAATCTCCTCGTCCTTTGCAGTCAACATAATCACTGGATAATGATAGCTTTCCCGGATAATCTTACATATCTCAAATCCATTGATCTCCGGCAGCATAATATCTAAGATGGCAAGATCAAACTGGGTATTTTTCACCTGCTCCAATGCCTCCTTTGCCTGGTAGCAGGTAACTACCTCAAAGGCTTCGCTTTCTAAGTAAAAAGCCACCAAATCTGCAATCTCTTTTTCATCATCTACTACTAAAATCTTATCTTTCATATAGATTCATCTCCTGAAGGTCTTATATTGTCAAAATCTGTTCTGTGCACCTATTATAACAAAGACCATCCGGAAATTCCTATTTTATTTTACTTAAAAGTATTAAGATTTTCCTAAGATTGTCATGCTTCGTCAATGGCTTTTCCAATATCGCGGCGCATATACTTATTGTCAAATTCCACCCATTCTGCAGCTTTGTAGGCATTTGCGCGGGCTTCTTTCAACTCACTTCCTTTGGCCGTCACACCCAGAACCCGGCCTCCATTGGTGACAATCTTTCCATCTTTCAAAGATGTTCCTGCATGGAAACAGTAATAACCTTCTTCTGTCTCAAACTTCTCAAGCCCCTGGATTTCAAACCCTTTCTCATAAGAGACGGGATAGCCGTCGGAGGCCAGCACCACACAGACTGCTGCATTTTCTTCAAATTCCAGGTTGATTTCATCCAGCTTTCCTTCTACGCAGGCTTCCATCACCTCTATCATATCATTTTTCATTCTAGGCAGAACTACCTGAGCTTCCGGATCTCCGAAGCGGGCATTGTACTCCAGCACCTTCGGTCCCTCCTCCGTCAGCATTAAGCCGAAAAAGATAATTCCCGTAAATGGCCTTCCTTCTGCCGCCATTGCATCCACCGTTGCCTGATAGATATATTTCTGACAAAATGCATCTACCTCTTGGGTATAAAAAGGGCTAGGTGAAAAAGTTCCCATACCGCCTGTGTTCAATCCCTGATCTCCATCTTTGGCACGTTTGTGATCCTGTGCGGAAGACATGATCCGAATGGTCTTCCCATCCACAAAAGACAAGACTGATACTTCCCGTCCTGTCATAAATTCTTCCACCACCATGTGGTTCCCGGCAGAACCGAACTTCTTATCTTCCATAATCTCTTTTACGCCAGCTTTCGCTTCTTCCAGTGTATTGCAGATCAGTACCCCTTTCCCCAGTGCAAGGCCATCTGCCTTTAAAACAATAGGCATCTTTGCTGTTTCCAGATAGGCAAGGGCTTTCTTGGGATCGTCAAAGGTCTCATATGCAGCTGTGGGAATCTTGTATTTTTTCATCAGATCTTTGGAAAATGCTTTACTTCCTTCCAGAATTGCCGCATTCTTTCTAGGGCCGAATACTTTTAAGCCCTTCTCCTCAAAAACATCTACCACGCCGCCTACCAAAGGATCATCCATGCCGATAATAGTAAGATCTATCTGATGGTTCTTTGCAAAATCTGCCAGCTTTTCAAATTCCATGGCCCCAATGGGAACGCATTCTGCGATCTGTCCGATTCCTGCATTTCCCGGCGCGCAATATATCTTATCTACTTTAGGACTTTTCACTGCACTTGCTGCAATGGCATGCTCCCGTCCGCCGCTTCCTACAATCAATATTTTCATATTGGTTCTCTCCTTTTATCTCTCTAAATTCTTTAAATAATTGCGAAACTGCCTAATGATCAAAATTTCATGTACAATTACCACAGTTTCTCCCAAATATTTTCTTCATACAAAAGACCGAAATGCTGGACGCACCAAACATTCCAGCGAGCCTCTGACTACAAAGAATCATGTTCAGCAAAGGCTTT
>JAAWBG010000006.1 GCA_022792535.1 Lachnospiraceae bacterium | reverse complement strand
GTCCAGGCCCCTCATGAGTGAGGGGGTAGGGGAGCTGAAGTGGGCCTGCCCATTTTGTTCTGTATTATGGTTCCAGTTTCCTATGATCAATCTGTCTGAACAAAAATATCCAAGAGCCTGCAGGCCCGGTTTCCCCAGGTGTGGGACTGGATGGCGGTTTTTCGTCCCTGGACAGCGATGTTTTCCGCCTGGGCCGGATGGCTCAGAAGATATTGAATTTTTTCAGCGATAATATCTCGCTGTTCCAAAGAGAAGGTTACATAGTCGCGGTCTTCTCTGAGAAATTCTTTCAGATAATGAGAAGTATCTGTTACCACAGCACATCCCTGAAGCATGGCGTTAAAAATACGGTCATGAGCTCCGTCTTTAAACCAAGGCATAATATTAATAGAAATTTTAGCTGTCTGCATGGCAGTAAGGCAGGAAAGAGAGTCTTGCTGTCCCATTATCATGATATTTTCCGGGCGTCTGCAGGGAGCTTTTTCCCAGTCCTTTCCAATGACAGCAACCGGGATCTCTTGTTCTGCCAAAGAACAGATAATCTCCCGGCGAAACCAGGAACGTACATATAGATCAATAAAAATCATATGGTACATGCAAGAAAGAGTCTCTTCTTTGGTAATCTGAGGAAATTCTCTGGTTAGACGCTGAATCAGCATTCGTTCCATAGAAATGTCAGGATGCTGGATTAGTTCTTTTATGATATCAAAGTAGAAATCTTTACTCTCAGCATCCATATGCTGAATATGGGGCGTCAGGTTTTCCGGCACTATATAATTTCCTGTAAAAATCACATCTGTTTTCCGCTCAGAAAAAGAGGGGAGGGTTCCTGGAAGCAGAGTGCCAGCCAGAGGCAGAAAGTGGACTTTGCCATACTCAGGATAGTAATGCTGGGTAAAACGCTGATGGTCCCTGTCAATACAGAAAAGAGTAAGTTTCTTGATACCAGAATGAAGAGGACGATAATAGTACATGGGATGATCTACCATGATACAAAAAATATTTATATGATAATATTCCCAGAGAGAGATATGTTCTGCAGATTGAAATTGAGATTCTCCGCTTAATCCAATAAAATTAAAAGTGAGAAAAGCAGTATGTTCATAATTGTGAAAAGATTCAAAAGTTTCCCGGCTGTCAAGAGGTGATTTCATATCCCAGAACCACACGTCAAGTCCCTGCTGTTTAAAAGTTTCCGCCAACTGCATAGAGAAAAACTCTAGCGTTTCTACTGCTCCTTTGATCAAAATGATACGCGTAATGTGCATAGATAATTCCCCCTTCTGTTTGTGCTCTATTATAGCCCATAAAATATCAGTCAGGCAACTATGGGAATTTAAAATTTATTTGTCATTGAAATCAGAATGTGTTATAGTAGCTTCACGTCCTTGAGTTTCTGGATGGTTTATCATATTTAACTGTTTCGTACCAAAAGGTCTTGCTGCCTTTGGCAGCATAGACGCATTGCACAAAAAGTGATTGGAAAATTAATTTTCCATAGCACTTTTGTGTGCAATGTGTTCCCATCACTTTGTGATGTGAACCTTTTGGTACTGGAAAATGCAGAATATCAAAATTCAAATGATATCTTACTACATTTTTTTCATAATGTAAGAGTAGAAGCGAGGGTATGTTATGACACTGCAGGGATTGATTTTGTCATTACAGGAGATGAATATTGCGAAAGAGGATGATCCGGAACGGTTTGTGATGGAGGATGGATTGACAGAGCTTTTGGATGGGATCTACCGTTATGGAGTACAGATCATCAATCTAGATATGTTTCAGGCAGATGATTCAGAAAAATTAAAGGTGGTGTTACAGCTTCATCAGTTAGATCCAGAAGATTGTCTGATGCTTGGCTCTACAGACCGCTTTTTTGCTCTGGCAGAAGGAATGAAGATCGCATCGGTAGGGTATGTCAATCCAGTTCTGCCCCGGCAGAAACTTTCCAGCGTCCTTATGGTGGTAGAAGGGTTTGAAGAAGTGGACTTCTACTTTCTGGAACGGATGTATCAGCGGGAACATGGGATTCCCTGGACGGTGATTGAGACAGAGCGATGTGATCTGCGGGAGATCACATTAGATGATCTGGATGAACTGTATAATCTGTATCAGGGAAAAGAGATCACACGTTATATCGAAGGATTGAATGAAGACAGGAAAAAAGAGGAAGAATATACCAAAGCCTATATACAGAACATGTATCGTTTCTATGGTTATGGGATCTGGATTGCAGTGCGCCGGGAAGATAAAAAAATCATAGGAAGGGCAGGATTGAATCATCGTGAGATTCATGGAAAAATTTCTCTGGAAATGGGATATATTATAGGAGAAGAATTTCAGAGACAGGGATATGCCAAAGAATTGTGCGAAGGAATCCTGGAATATGCAAAGGAAGGAACAGAATTTGAAGAAATCCATTGTCTGATTGAGAAAGAGAATCTTGTTTCTGTGCATTTGGCAGAAAATCTTGGTTTTATCTGGCAGGAAGAACTGAAAATTCAGGGAAAGACGATGCAAAGGTACACGAAAACGTTGCATTTTTAGACAAAATTATTTATAATGTAGCTTATCTGAACCTGTTTCACAGGTTCAGATAAGCTAACGAGGAAAAATACAAAGTGTTTTTTCGAGTCTAAAGAGAGCTGTGAAACAGGTTCAGATAAGCTAACGAGAAAAAATACGAAGTATTTTTTCGAGTCTAATAAAGAAAATATTTTTCAAGTCTGGAAATAAGAATCCCTGTAGGATGGAGAAATGTGTATGGAAGATAGGAAGAAAATTCAACTGAGTGAGCAGGAAGAAATAGCGATGCAGACGGATGATCATATTAAGCCAACTAAAGAATTTGTAAGTCCGGAAAGTCTATATGATGAACTGATTGCAAGTGTGAAACGCTATCATCCTTCCACAGATATTTCTTTGATTGAAAAAGCATATAAGATTGCAGAGGAGGCTCATACGGGACAGGTACGCAAATCAGGGGAGGCGTATATCATTCATCCCCTTTGTGTGGGTATCATTCTTGCGGAACTGGAGTTGGATAAAGAGACTATTGTTGCAGGCATTCTCCATGATGTAGTAGAAGATACTGTGATGACGGATGAGGAGATTACCCAGGAATTCAGTGAGGAAGTGGCTCTTTTGGTAGATGGAGTTACGAAGCTGGGACAATTGTCCTATGACGCTGATAAAGTGGAAGTTCAGGCAGAGAATCTGAGGAAAATGTTCCTTGCCATGGCGAAGGATATCCGGGTGATTCTGATCAAATTGGCAGACCGTCTTCACAATATGCGTACCTTGAAATATATGAAACCGGAAAAACAGAAAGAAAAAGCAAGGGAGACTATGGATATCTATGCTCCCATTGCCCAGCGTCTTGGAATCTCTAAGATAAAGATTGAGCTGGATGATCTTTCTTTGAAATATTTAGAGCCAGAGGCGTATTATGATCTGGTAGAGAAAGTAGCTCTTCGCAAAAGTGTGCGGGAAGAGTATATTGAACAGTTGGTGGAAGAAGTCAAAGAACACATTCAGGGAGCTGGAATAGAGGCCTCCATTGACGGGCGGGCAAAACATTTTTTCAGTATTTATAAGAAGATGATAAATCAAGATAAAACATTAGACCAGATTTATGACTTGTTTGCCATTCGGATTATTGTAAAATCTCTCAAGGACTGTTATGCGGCTCTGGGGGTGATCCATGAACTGTATAAACCTATTCCAGGACGATTTAAGGATTATATCGCCATGCCTAAGCCCAATATGTATCAATCGCTGCACACCACGCTGATTGGTCCTACCGGACAGCCTTTTGAGATACAGATTCGTACCTATGAGATGCACCGCACTGCGGAATATGGAATTGCAGCTCACTGGAAATATAAAGAAGTTTCCAATGGCAGTAAAGTGATGGAAAAGAGCCAAGAGGAAGAAAAGTTAAGCTGGCTCAGACAGATTTTAGAATGGCAGAAAGACATGTCTGACAACCGGGAATTTATGAGCTTGCTGAAAAGCGATCTGGATCTGTTTTCTGATACGGTTTTCTGTTTTACTCCCTCTGGAGATGTGAAGAATCTTCCCAATGGTTCCACTCCGATTGATTTTGCCTACAGTATTCACTCAGCAGTGGGAAATAAGATGATCGGGGCAAAGGCAAATGGAAAGCTGGTGAACATTGACTATGTGATCCAGAACGGAGACAGAATTGAGGTGCTGACCTCCCAGAACTCTAAAGGCCCCAGCCGGGACTGGCTGAATATTGTAAAGAGCACTCAGGCAAAAAATAAGATCAATCAATGGTTCCGAAGTGAATTTAAAGAAGAAAATATTTCCAGAGGAAAAGAATTGATCGTACAGTATTGTAAGACAAAGAGCGTGAACTGGCCGGAGTTGAACCAGCCCGCTTATCAAGCCCGTATTATGCGAAAATATGGATTCCGGGACTGGGAGTCTGTGCTGGCGGCAGTGGGACATGGGGGATTAAAAGAAGGCCAGATCATCAATAAAATGCAGGAATATTACCGCAAAGATCACAAGGCGGCGATTACAGACGAGGAGATTTTAAAACAACTTTCCGATGAAGATCTGGGAAATACAGCGTCTTCTGGAAATAGGGAAAAGAACAGGCCGGCAAAATCCAAAAGCGGAATTGTGGTTAAGGGAATTGATGATGTGGCAGTGCGCTTTTCACGCTGTTGCGCCCCTGTTCCAGGAGATGAGATCGTAGGATTTGTCACAAGGGGCAGAGGAATTTCCATTCACCGCACTGATTGTATCAATATGATCAATCTGTCTGATATGGAACGGGCTCGTCTGCTGGACGCAGAGTGGCAGGCGGATGAGGGAGAAGCAGGGCGGTATATGGCGGAGATCAAGATCTATGGCAATAACCGTACCGGACTTTTAGTAGATATCACAAAGGTGCTTACAGAGCGTCAGATTGATATCAGTTCTGTTCACTCCAATACCAGCAAACAAGGGGTTGCAACGATTACCCTTGCCTTTGAGACCAAAGGAAAAGAGGAGCTGAGCAGTCTGATTGATAAGATTCGTCAAGTGGATAATATTATTGATATTGAGAGAACAAGAGGATAAGACAGTAAAGGCTGCCGCAAAATCTGCGGCAGCCTTTGTTTTTTATCTTATAGGAAATTCCTTTGGATTTCCTATAAGATAAAATAGAATGATCGCACTGCGGCGGAAAGGAAATGAACCGCGGGAGCGGCCCGCCGCAGGCGGAGGGGCTGTGAAAAAATGGAGTGATTGAAACACCATTTTTCACAGCTCCTCTTTTTTGTCTTAAAAATTCAGCTCTATCTTAAAAAAGCGTATACCTCCCCCTTTCCCCCTGGAATAGCCTCTCTGCT
>JAAWBG010000104.1 GCA_022792535.1 Lachnospiraceae bacterium | reverse complement strand
TTCCTCTTTCAGCATCGCCTCTATCTGAGGCTCCATAATCTCCATTAAAATATCAAACATATTCTCAGCTCCTTTCCAATGTTCTATCATCTGTTTATTGGCTTTCAGCATGACCGTCAGCACAGAATCGGCAAAGTTCCGCTCTCCGGCTTCCGTAAGGCTGCATGAAAAAACTCCCAGGATAATAAAAAAACGTGTTATGATACAGACGAACGTCTGCCGGAAATGTGAGAATTTTGGTTTATCGGTCTATGGCACGAAACATAACAGATAGCCAAACTTAAAATGCATTAGTTTTAAATGGTATGAATGTTTTTTCTTAATCCTTTATGTATTTAATCGCCGGAGTAATATATGGCGCTTCTGCGGTATGTGGAAGTGCCGCTCAACTAAGCAAAGGCAGTTCGGGGAATTGAAAAATCTTAAATTTCGTGTATACTTAGAAAAAGGAATTAGAGTGAGAAATCGGCATTTGTGGAGAAAAATAGAATGGATGTACAAGATTTTTGGAATGTAATTGGACAATATAACCAGAATACAATTATTATTCAAGTAATACTGCTTATTTTTACTGTTCTTGCATTGTCGCTGTCATATACCAACAAGGTAGCGTGCTTAGCGAAATTGATGTTGGGAATAGCAAATTTATTCATAGGAATGATATTTTTCGGATACTATGGGACTCAACCGATTCAGAAATATTTTGCCTTTCCATTGTATTTGATTTGTGGTTTTCTGTTTTTATATGAATGCTTGCACAATAAAAATGATATACTTGAAAAACCTAATTTATTTCAGATTATCTTGCTTTTACTATATTGTTTATATCCGTTGATATCATTAGTGCTGGGAAATCATTTTCCACAGATGGTTACACATATTATGCCCTGTCCTGTTGTTAGTTTGAGCATAGCTGTGTATACAGGATATAAAAGAAAAAGTAAGTTGTTGCTTTTGCTATTGACAATATGGGGATTGACAGGAATTAAATCAGTAATTTTTGCCGCTTATGAAGATATTATTCTTTTGATATCTGGAATATATGGTTTATATATTTTGATAAAAGAAATACGATTATTGAAATTGATGAAAGTAACTTAAAATATGCTATTTTAATCGAAAGAAGGAAAATCATGTGGATATTTATAATGTTGGAAACAGAATAATGAATACCTATGTGTATGCAAGCCCAAATGGTTACATTATGATAGATACAGGGTATGAACATAGTCTTAGAGATGTTGAGAAAAAGTTGAATAAGGAGAATATAAGATTATCAGATATAAAGTATATATTTTTAACACATGCGCATGATGATCATGCAGGTTTTTTAAATGAATTATTGGGCAGAACCAAGGAACTCAAAGTGATTATGAGCAATAAAGCCATGACAACCTTGAAAAGAGGGCAGAACTCTTTTGAGGGAGGCTGCAGTACATTTTTAGCATGGATATTTTGTAAATTGATGGGGGCGTTTGGTAAAGCGGAGCACTTGTTTCCTGCAATTGAAGATAAATATGATGATAGGTTTATAGAAATTACAGAAGTAAACAAGCCTGTATTAGAAGAATTGTTACAGGGAAAAATTTTGTATACGCCTGGTCATACTTCTGACTCAATTTCACTTAAAGTTGGTAACATCTTTTTTTGCGGTGATGCTTCAATGAATGGTTTTCCAAGTATGAAAAGATTGACTATATGGATAGAGAATAAAGTTCAGTTTGAAAAATCTTTGGATATTTTGTTT
>JAAWBG010000103.1 GCA_022792535.1 Lachnospiraceae bacterium | reverse complement strand
TAAAGATCCATGAAGGAAGACACTTTCCCTTCGAATGATTGTATCTTCTTAAAGTCAAGTGGAAAAGTTATCCTTTTAAGATCTGCTGCGGTAACATGCCCTAATCCAGTTGTTTGTTTATTGCTCGCAATTTGTGTAAACATGGGCTTGTGATATTTCAATAGCAAAAAAGTGAACCATGGACAGTCATACCTGGATTTAACATTGAATATATGCTGATTCAAAATTCCATCGCCACCTGACCACACGAAAAGATCGATGGAAGTTTCCGGATTTCCAGACCATGAGAATAAAATATCTTTGTTATGAACCAGATATTTATAGCCTTTGTTGCCAGAAAAAAATCTGGTTGAATCTGTAATACCGGCTTTCAGCTCAGCAATTTTTATTACTGGGAGGCCTATATCTCCCAGCTCATCTGGTTTGAAAGCCGCACCATTAATATATTCGGCGAAATCGTAGAGTGGATGTTCTGCAGAACCATTATTCTGAATGATAAAATTCTCTTCGAAAAATGTCAGGGCTTGCTTCAGTAAATTGTTGTTTATTCTATTACTAAGCTCAATTTTATCATCAATCGCTTTTATAACTGAAACTATTTTCCTCTGAATTTCAATATCTGGTATTACAACACTCATCCGTTTCAAATCTGCAATCGTAACATGCCCCAATCCAGTAGTTTGTTTATTCGTTGCTATTTGAGTAAAATGTGGTTTAAGATATTTTAATAAATAATATAAAAAATCCTTTGTAACTTTATGTTCATCAGCAATCACTTTAAAAATATGTTGATTTAGCCAGCCTTCTGAAAGCTGAAATTTATACACATCAATAGATGTTTTCGGATTTCCGGACCACGAAAATAGAAGATCTCCCTGTTGTAAATATACATCTTGCCCATAAGTACCCTGGGTATATGACGTATTCGCACCAATTCCATTATTTAATTCAGAAATTTTAATTACAGGTACTCCTGAATCAGAAAAGTCTATTTTCTTAAATGCTAACCCGTTCTTCCAAGTTGCCAAATCAAAAAGAGTGTATCGAGTACCTGAAAAGCTTGTCTTAATATTGTACAGTATCGTTTCATCAAATTTCATCGTCCATCCCTTCACTTCCTCACAACGCCCAGCTTTCCTACTCCGTCT
>JAAWBG010000090.1 GCA_022792535.1 Lachnospiraceae bacterium | reverse complement strand
GGAAAGGGGAATTTCACTGCCGCCCTCCAGCCTTACAAGGCCGCCCTCACAGCTGCGGACATAATCCAGATTCACAAGAAAGCTCCTGTGGCAGCGGAAAAAGCGTCCGTCCACCCGCTGCTGCAGACCGTCCAGCTTGTCATAATAATCCAGAACCTGCCCCTTTTCCCGATGAATATAAACTTTTCGCCCCATCACCTCGCAGTACTGAATGCGTGAAAAGGGAATGACGTGGCGGGAAGTACCCTTCTGTACCAGAAGGCTCAGGCCCGTGTCCTGCTGCAGCCTGCGGACAGCTCGATTCATGGTTCCCGCAAAGCGCTCCTCCGAAACAGGCTTTACCAGATAATCAAAGGGCTGCATTTCAAAAGAATCAAAGACCCGCTCCTTCAATACAGTAACGAAAATCAAAAGACCTTCCCAGCCCTGATCCCGCAGCAGCCGGGCCGTTTCCATGCCATCGGGGTGCGCCATCTCAATATCCAGCAGGATCAGATCAAGCCCTGTCTTTTCCCTGCTCGCCGCGCAAGATCCAGCAGGCCGCTTCCCCGCCTTTTCCCCTTCCACACCCATCAGCTCCAGCAGCTCCCTTCCATTGGCGCAGCGCAGGATCTGGCAGGGAATATCAGACTCTTTCATATAATTCTCCAAGCGGCCGGCCAGCTGCTCCAGCATAAAAGGCTCATCATCGCAGACCGCGAATCGCAGCATCCGTTCCACCTCCCCTGATCATCCATTATCTTAGCATCGCAGTATCCCATTTAATCAGGATACTAAAAATCACAGGGAAATACAAGACGCCTGCTATGAAATGCCGGAAATTGGGAGTGGAATGTCCAGCCGCACCCAAGCCTTTTACTGAAAATAAGAAAAGCCGCTTCTGAAAATTTGTGATAAAATATAAACATATGTATCAAAATCAATGTAAGAGGATAATCTGGCAAGGAGTGTTTTTATGATACCATTAAAAATAGATACGCTGTTGGCAGGGCAGGTCGTTGAGCAGGATCGGGTGGAATACAAAGAGGGCTGGAATCCAAACGATATTATTCACACCATCTGTGCTTTTGCCAACGATTATAATAATGTGAACGGCGGATATCTGGTAATCGGCGTACAGGCTGATAACGGAGTTCCTATCTTGCCGCCAAAGGGACTGCCGGCCATGGAACTGGACGCGATTCAGCAGGAGATTTTTCAGTACTGCAATCAGATTGCGCCGCGCTATATTCCCAAGATAGAAGTGGTCAATTATCAAGGCTCTGGAACATACCTCTTATATCTGTGGTGTACGGCTGGCGACAGTGGCCCCTATCAGGCGCCAGCAAGTGTTTATGCGGAAAAGGGCAAAAAATCCAATAAAAAAATGCAGTATTGGATCCGCCCGGCATCTCTAACAACCTATGCAAAGCAGGATGAAACTGCAGAGTTATTTGACAAGTTCAATTCCGTTCCCTATGATGATCGAGTAAACAGGAAGGCTTCCATAAACGACATCCGCCGCGGGTATCTGGAAGATTTTCTCCGTGACAGCAATAGTACGCTGGCAGAGGACATTAATACCAGCACCTTGGAGGAGCTGCTCTTATCTCTGGAAGTGGCGGATGAAACGGATACGGAATTGGATATTCGCAATATCGGCGTTTTGATGTTCACGGAAAGGCCGGACAAGCTGATTCCCGGCGCGCAAATTGATCTGGTGCGCTTCCACACCGAGGAAGCCGAGGGTTCTGATGACTTTACAGAGAAGACGTTTTACGGCCCGATATGGAAACAGGTGCGGGATGCGCTGGATTATATAAAGACAAATGTAATAGAGGAAAAGGTTGTTAAAATACAGGGGCAGGCGGAAGCTGAGCGATATTTTAATTATCCATATAATGCGCTGGAGGAAGCTGTGGTTAATGCGGTATTCCACAAATCATACCGGGAACCGGAGCCGGTAGAAATCCGTATCTACGTGGATCGAATGATGATTATCAACTACCCGGGGCTTGCAAAATGGGTGAATCTTGACAAGTTTGTGCAGGGAAAAGCAAAGGCGCGGAAATATCGCAATCGCAGGATCGGAGAGCTGTTTAAGGAGCTTGATTTATCGGAAAAGCAGGGAACGGGTATCACAAAGATCCTGAAGGATTTAAGGAAAAACGGCTCGCCGGAGCCGGAATTTGACATGGATGAAGAGCGGACTTATCTGGAAACAACGATTTATATGCGGGATGGATTCAAAGTGAGCGATAAAGTGAGCGATAAAGTGAGCGATAAAATGAGCGATAAAATGAGCGATAAAGAAAAAATGTTTTACCGTTTGCTGTTGCAGGCCTTTGAAACTGCTGAATTTGTGACAACGAAGATCATGTCCGATCTGACTGGTATGGCCGAGTCGACGACAAGACGCTATTTGACAAAATTCTGCGACTGGAGAATTCTTGAGTCCGATGGAAAGAATCGGGGCACGAAGTATTATTTGCTGTAAAGTTGAGGTAAGTGAGCGATAAACAATCCCCGGCCAGAACAAAAAACAATCCCGGGCAGAGTGCGGCATCAAAAGGCCGCCATCTGCCCGGATTCACTATATAGGATGAATGATATATGATACGTTTATTCTGCCCGGAAAACGGCTTTTCCATTCATGATGGTTTCGCAGACCCGCACTTTGTGGATCTGCGGGATCGGTATGTGGAACAGATTTTGTTCCAAAATTACCAGGTCCGCGTATTTTCCGGGTTCAATGGAGCCCAGTTTGTGCTCCATGTGCATTTGATAGGCGTTGTTTATGGTGTAGCTTTCGATGCCCTCCTTTACGGAAAGCTTTTCCTCGTAAGGTTTTAGCACCGGGGAATCCGGCTGGTCAAAGAGCTGTCTGCTGCAG
>JAAWBG010000085.1 GCA_022792535.1 Lachnospiraceae bacterium | reverse complement strand
GTATGATGCTTATATAAAATAAATATTTATTAAAGTATAGTTATGAATTAATTATATTATAAAATAACAAATAAAGTGAAAGGTAAAAAAAAACACAATTAAAGATGGATTATTAAGAAATAAATATTTATAGTATTATATAAAATGACAAATTAGAACATAATTTGACAGATTAGAACATAGATGTTGAAGTTGAGACTAAAAAATATTATATTAGTGGCTAGGTATTTAGAAAAAGAAAGGAAAAAATAGAATGAAAAAAAGGTTTCTATTATGTTTTCTTTTATTAGGTTTTGGAATTCTTTTGATTTATAAGGTTTTACTTTTTTCTAAGCAAAAACAAATTTTTAAAACATATAAAGAGGTAAGAGAAGAATTATTATGTAGAAACACAGAAAAAGTTAGTATTGCAATTATCGACAGTGGGATTGAAAAAAAATATTTAAGTAGTTGTACAAAATGTATTGATTTTACTGGAGAAAAAATCAAATATGATTACACTGGACATGGAACAAAGATGTACGAAATTATACATAGTGCTAAGTTTGGTATTGCACCATATACCAATGTTTATATTTTAAGGGTAACTAATTCTGTAGGTGATACAGAATTGTCTAATGTCATTCATGCAATCAAATGGTGTGTAGAGAATGATATAAACATTATTTCTTTTAGCATGGCTACATCCGATGACAATAAAATTCTGCATAAAGAATTAGAAAATGCATATAAATCTGGAATACGTATATTTTCAGCAGTTTCTAATACTTCATGTTATGTTAGTTATCCTGCAGCTTATGATGAGGTTATAGGAGTGTATTCAGGTAAAAAACAAAGATTTTATGACAATTACCATTATTTTTTTGTTTCGTTAGATAAATTTGAAATTAGTGAGAATGTTAGTGGAAACTCGCCAGCGACTGCTTTTTGTGCAGCAATAGCAGCATATTATTTATCAAATAGTAATGAAAGGAACAAAAATATTTCTAATTCTACATTACTGGAAAAAATACAAGGAGTACTTGAGGAATGTTGATTGTCAAAAAGAAAATTAGTGGATTCCAGCTTAAACAAATTGCATTCATATCCATGATTATTGATCATTTTGCAGTAATCTTCTTGTATAGATACTTATATGAAGGGAATTCTTATTTGAATTTCTTGTATTATATATTTAGAGCAATTGGTCGTATTAGTTTTCCTGTATTTTCATTTTTGTTGGTTGAGGGTTCTATACAAACATCAAATAGAAGAAGATATTTAATACGTTTACTTTTGTTTGCATTGATTTCTGAAATCCCTTATGATTGGGGAACAACTGGAATTTGGATAAATTTCAATTACCAAAATATATTTTTTTTATTTTTTCTGGGATTGTTGGTGATATGTTTGTTTGAAGAGTTACAGAAAATATTTCCAGTTACTATTTGTTTTTTACTAAAATTTATGTTTGCACTAGGTAGTATGTTTCTTGCAGAGTGTATAAGAGTAGATTATGGATATGTAGGTATACTAATTATTTTGTTAATGTATTTATTAAATAACAAGAACTTATCTATTATATTCAGTTGCTTAATATTAACTTGGTTACTTAAATTTGAAGTATTTTTATTCTTAGCAGTTATTCCTATACTTTTATATGATGGAAAACGAGGAAAGTATAATAAATACCTATTTTATGTAGCATATTCGGTACAATTTCTTGTATTGAGAGTGTTATATTCTATTATCCTATTATTTTGGTAATACGAGGATTGATAAGAACTAAAAACTTTAACAATATTGGGGGATTTAAAAATGAAACAACTTAATAAGATTATTGCATTTGTTTTAGTTATGGCAGTAGCCATTACCACAACTAACCTTAAAGTTTTTGCAGAAGATGCAGAAAATGAAACAGTCATGTACAATGACCGGGAATATGAAATTGTAGAAGAAAATAAAGAGGAAATTACTCTGGTAACAGAAGAAGATAATTATATCTATGAATGTACCACAGATCCAGAGTCAAATCAAATTGATATTGTCTGCGAATAAGAAGGAATTTTCTTTGATAAAGAAGTATATGACTATAGTGTTGAGGTAATCAATTTTGATGAAGAATCAAGTATTCTGGAATACAATATAATAAATAATCAAACTGGAGAGGTTACCCATGTATCTGACTCAGATATACAAGCACAATTACCAGTAATAGGTGGGGTTGCAATTGGTGAATTAGTTTATGCATTATTATGTGCAGGTGCAACCATTTGTGTCATTGCGGGTGTAAAGTATGTTGCTGTTTCAATTAGTAAAATGAAAAAACAAAGTCATAGTATTTATGCTGCAGCATTAAGTGGTGGTAAAATTGGAATTGGACCAGCTTTGACTTATTCAGAAGCTGCTAAATATGCAAAAGAAAATAAAAATAGTGGAACAATTGGCATCTTTTGTGTTGGACCTAATGCAAAATCTAATGCTTGTAGTATTGCAAAACAAATATCACCAATGAAACGGGTAATTCATGATAATCAACATAAGACGGAAGATGGTTATTATTATCATTACCATCCTGCTAAATATGCAGCAGGTGATAGACATTTGGGATTTCATGCATGGTATTATACATGGTAGGAAGGAGAACAATATGAAAAAAAATAATTGGAGTAAATGGAAAGATTCTAATATCACAGATGAACAGTGGATACAACTGCGTGAAGAACCTTGTATTGATAACTATTTAGATATTAGTGATGAGGAGTTCCGAGTATTATCATTGGAAGAATTAAAAGAGGAAGAACATCAACTAGAGCTTTTAAAAGAATATCTTTATGACTTGGGTGTGCGGCAGCTTCCTACAGATTTAACGTTAGATGAAATTAAAGAAAAATGGAAAGCGGCTTTTTGTGGGAACATGTCAAAGAAAGAGATGAAAAAAATCCATATTGACAGATATTTATGGCATCTTTTTTCTTATGAAAAAGTTACAGACATATTATTAAATGATGAAGCAAAAAGACAGTTTGAGTGTGCAGACAAGAGTGATATATATATATTTAATCAACATGATGGTCCAGTTTGCCGTATTAGTGTACCTTCTACATTACAATGCTATATGCTTCGACTACTTTATTTTGAGGATTACTATTTTGTCGATGCCAATTTTACTTGGACTTTTGTGCTTCCACATGATTATGATATTTTATGGTATTCTTTGAGGTAAATAACAAATTAAAACAAGCTTTTGGGAAATTTCTCAAAAGCTTATTTTAATTCTTATAAAATTAAAATAAGTTAGTGTTTTAATGTGTTGTATTCTCTAAGTTAAATCTTATAATAGGGTAAAAAAGTTGAAAGTCTGATGAAAATTATATTAGAAAGGAAATAAGAGAAATTTAAAATAATAAGAAAAAACTTTAAATTTGACTAAAAGTATATATTAATTTATACAAATAAGGGCAGTAAAGAGATTTTTATGTTATAGTATATAAGATTAAAGGTAAAAATAACTTAAAGATTTAAATTATATGTAAAAATTAAAATTGTGTATTATAAAACAAAAGGTTAAAGAAATTAGGGAGATAATTACGATGAAAAT
>JAAWBG010000150.1 GCA_022792535.1 Lachnospiraceae bacterium | reverse complement strand
TGATGCTTGAATTGGAGCAGCAGGAAAATCGGATGGACGAAGTAAAGGTCGCCGCATTCTTAAATGAGTTCTCGGAACTGCAGAAGGAATACGAAGATGCGATTACAGAGCTTCGGAAATGCCAGGTAGAATACCAGGAAGTTATAAATGAATTACAGGAAATGAAATGTGACCTGATAGAGGCTGGGATAAGACCCCCATTCTATATCAGGTTTTATTATAAATTGAAACGATTGATATGCTATTGGAGGTGAGAAAATGAAAGCATTGGATTTTGAGTATGACGGGTTGAATTTAAGCGACTGGGGATATGTGGTCTGCGAATTTGATGGGGATGGCGGCTTGGAAGTTCTCAGCAATGGCTCCCAGCTTACCTTTAATACGGTTCCTATGTTCCGGGGTGCGAAGTTTGACCTGACCGACTCCATCTATGAAGAATGCATTGAAACCACCTTCCAAATTTGTAAAAACAATTGTGATGGAGTCGTAGAGCCAATCCATATTGGAGAGTACCGAGATCTAGTGACTTGGCTTAACCGGAGAGAATTCCACAAGTTCAAGGTGCTGGACGGCCAATATTTGGATTTTTACTATGAAGGCAGCTTCAATGTCAGCCGGATTGAAGTTGGCGGGCAAATTGTAGGGCTGGAACTGACGCTGAAAACAAACCGCCCTTTTGCAATCCACGAAGAGGTTACATTGCATATTGATATACAGGAGCCAGACGAAAGCTATACGATTATCGATGTGTCCGATGATGAGGATATTGTGTATCCATACACGCAGATTATTTGTAGACAGTCCGGCACTTTGCAAATTCATAATGAACGGGAAGATCGTACAACTGTTATACGAAACTGCACTGCCGGAGAAGTTATTACAATGCAATACCCTATCATTGAGACTTCCAAGCCAGCACATGCAATTCAGGAAGATTTTAATTTTGTCTTCTTTCGGATTGCTGGAGATTTTGTAAAAAAGGAAAACAAGGTTACATTTTCTTTGCCTTGTGATGTGGAAATTCGTTGGAATCCGATTGTAAAGGTCGGGATTTAAGGAGGAACATATGGCAATAAAGATTAAATTTGATGTGGCCAGAACTCCAGAGTTCCCTACCCTGGTTCTGGCAAGACGTGACGGTTCAAAGATTGGAATGCTGACTCCATCAGAGGTTAATCTGCGAGGCTGTCTGAATGACGCTGATGAGATTCAGTTTAAAATATATAAGGAAGCAGATGGTGTAGAATGTCCATTTTGGGACGATTTGGTGAATTTCAAACTGATCTGGTGCAAGGAATGGAATGCTTGGTTCAGTATTACGGTTGAGCTTGATGAAACGAATCCAAAGCAGATTGTGAAAGATGTGAACTGTATCGCTCTTGGTGAATCGGAGTTATCTCAGATTATGCTCTATACAATTGAAATCAATACAGAGGATGATATTGCCAGAGATGATTATAAGGTGGCGACGCTATACAATGGAGAGGATCATGAGGCTTCCCTGATTCATAGGATTACAGAAAAAGCACCCCACTATCAACTGAAGCATGTAGATTCGACGATTGCAAACATACAGCGTACTTTTACGTTCGATGGTACGTCCATCTATGATGCTTTTCAGGAAATCGCAGAAGAAATTGGCTGCTTATTTGTGCTTGACTGTTATTCTGATAGTAATGGTAATTTGCAGCGTACTATTTCCATTTACGATTTGGAGACAAACTGCAATGCCTGCGGTCACCGCGGCGAGTTTTCTTATACATGTCCGGAATGCGGCAGTAAGGATTTGAATTATGGATACGGAGAGGATACTACCATCTTTGTATCGTCTGATGCTTTAGGTGACGAAATTCAGTTTGAGACAGATACGGACTCTGTGAAGAATTGTTTTCGGCTGGAAGCTGGCGATGATCTGATGAC
>JAAWBG010000084.1 GCA_022792535.1 Lachnospiraceae bacterium | reverse complement strand
CTTCCACTTGATCCAGGCGCGCTTCTACTCGGTCCAGACGTGCTTCCACTTGATCTAAGCGTGCTTCTACTCGGTCCAGACGTGCTTCCACTTGATCCAGGCGCGCTTCTACTCGGTCCAGACGTGCCTCCACTTGATCCAGGCGCGCTTCCACTCGGTCCAGGCGTGCTTCTACTTGTTCTAAACGTGTGTCAATGTTTTTAAGCTGATCTTTGATTTCAAATGTATTTGTCTCTATTCCTTGCAGTTTGGAAAGAATCAGATGGAGCATGTGATCTTCACTCATGGGTGCAGCCTCCTTTGTATGATGTTTTTGATAAGCTTTGTGACAAGATCCAGATGAAAAAAATATTCTATCCGGACTGATTAGAATTGAAAAAATTGTAGCATAAATCATAGAAAAAGTCTATAAAAAATATCTTAAATTTTTATATTTTAAAAATGGTCATTCTGATTCTTCTATTGACTTCCTGACAGGGTCATGATAAGATATAGACCAAAACACAAGATATGGTATATAAAGATAGAAAAACCATATAAATTCACTAGATATGTAATGAAACCCAAGGCGGTATCATAGGAGGAAAAGGGATGGAGAAAACATTTAAAGTCATAAAGAAAGATGGAACGAAGGAAGATTTTAATGTGCAGAAAGTGGTAGTTGCTGTAAATAAATCTGCTTATCGGGCATTGATTACATTTACAGAAGAAGAGCTGAAATTCATCTGTCAGTTTGTGGAAGAGAAAGTGGAGTCTATGGGAATTGCAGAGGTGAAAATTGCCCAGATGCATAATATTGTGGAAGGAGCTTTGGAAAAGGTCAATCCAGTGGTGGCAAAGAGTTACCGGGACTATCGAAACTATAAGCAGGATTTTGTTCAAATGCTGGACGAAGTTTACAAGAAGAGCCAGTCTATTATGTATATTGGAGATAAAGAAAATTCTAATACAGACAGCGCCCTTGTCTCCACCAAGCGGAGTTTGATCTTTAATCAGTTAAACAAAGAGCTGTATCAAAAATTTTTTATGACAACAGAAGAGATTCAGGCTTGCAGGGACGGTTATCTGTATGTGCACGATATGTCTGCAAGAAGGGATACCATGAATTGCTGTCTCTTTGATGTAGAAAATGTTCTACGGGGCGGATTTGAGATGGGAAATCTGTGGTATAACGAGCCGAAAACCTTAGACGTGGCCTTTGACGTAATCGGCGATATTGTGTTAAGCGCTGCAAGCCAGCAGTATGGAGGGTTTACCGTACCAAGTGTAGAGAAAATTCTGGAACCTTATGCAGAAAAATCTTACGTTAAATATAAAAATCGTTATCTCAGCTTAGGACTTGGGGAAGAACGGGCGGAAGAAGAGACTATGAAAGATATCGCACGGGACCTGGAACAGGGAGTTCAGGGCTGGGAATACAAATTCAATTCTGTTTCGTCCAGCCGGGGGGACTATCCCTTTATTACAATGACTTTTGGAACAGGGACGGGAAAATTTGCAAAAATGGCGTCCATTGCAATGCTGAATGTGAGGAAAAAGGGCCAGGGAAGGGCAGAATGTAAAAAGCCAGTGTTGTTTCCAAAGTTGGTTTTTCTCTATGATGAGAATCTCCACGGGCCTGGAAAAGAATTGGAAGATGTGTTTGAAGCGGGCATTGAATGTTCCCGAAAAACTATGTATCCTGACTGGCTGAGCCTGACTGGAAAAGGATATATATCTAGTATGTACAAACAGTATGGAGAGATTATCAGCCCCATGGGATGCCGGGCATTTCTGTCTCCCTGGTATGTGAAAGGCGGAATGAATCCCGCAGATGAAACGGACCATCCAGTATTTGTAGGACGGTTTAATATCGGAGTAGTTAGTCTTCACCTTCCTATGATTCTGGCAAAAGCCAGACAGGAAAGCCGGGATTTTTATGAAGTTTTAGACTACTATCTGGAATTGATCCGGCAGCTTCATATCCGTACTTATGCGTATTTGGGAGAAATGCGGGCAAGCACGAACCCCTTGGCCTACTGTGAAGGAGGTTTTTATGGAGGACGTCTTGGAATTCATGATAAGATTAAACCGCTGTTGAAGACAGCCACAGCTTCATTTGGAATTACTGCATTTAATGAGCTGCAGCAGCTTTATAACGGAAAATCTCTGGTAGAAGACGGTCAATTCGCCATTGAAGTACTAGAACATATCAATGAGAAAATTACAGAATTTAAAAAGGCAGATGGAAATCTTTACGCCATTTATGCCACACCGGCGGAAAACCTTTGTGGATTACAGGTAAAGCAATTCCGAAAAAAATATGGGATTGTGGAAAATGTGTCTGACCGGGAATATGTCAGCAATGGGTTCCACTGTCACGTGACTGAGGATATTACGCCTATCCAAAAACAGGATTTGGAATATCGTTTCTGGGAATTGAGCAATGGAGGAAAGATTCAATATGTGAAATATCCCATTGATTACAATAAGGAAGCAGTAAAGACTTTGGTGAGACGGGCTATGGATATGGGGTTTTATGAAGGCGTAAATCTGTCTCTGGCCTACTGTGACGATTGCGGCCATCAGGAATTGGAAATGGATGTATGTCCGAAATGCGGCAGCCATAACCTGACCAAGATCGAGCGGATGAACGGCTATCTGTCTTATTCTAGAGTAAAAGGAGACACCAGGCTGAACGATGCGAAAATGGCAGAAATAAAAGAGCGCAGAAGTATGTAAGGAGAAAGTTATGAGATACCACAATATAACAAAAGACGATATGCTAAACGGAGACGGGCTTCGCGTAGTCTTATGGGTGTCCGGCTGTTCCCATTGCTGCAGAGAATGTCAGAATCCCGTTACCTGGGACCCCAATGGAGGCCTTCTCTTTGACGAAGAGGCAAAACAGGAGGTGTTTGAAGAACTTGCGAAAGACCATGTGTCTGGTATTACATTCAGCGGCGGAGATCCATTGTATGTTGGCAATCGTTCTGACATATTGAAACTTGCCAGAGAGATCAAAGAAACGTTTCCTCAGAAAACAATCTGGATGTATACTGGATTTGTGTGGGAAGCCATAGAAATGCTGGACATCATGAAATATGTGGACGTATTGGTAGATGGAGAATTTCAGGTGGAACAAAAAGATACAAGACTATACTGGCGGGGAAGCGGAAATCAGCGCGTGATCGATGTAACTGCCAGTAAAGCAGAAGGAAATGTTGTCTTACATTGTGAATAAGAGAGAAGTAAAATAGAAAAGGCGCAAGACAGAACTGTCAAAGGAATAAGTTTTGTTCAGCGTCTTTTTTTATGGGAAATTCTTTTGAATTTGATTAAGAAGGTGAAAAATAAATGATTCTTACACTGTGGCGGAAGAGAGGGACTTGACATTTTCTTGAAAAGTTATTATAGTATTACTAAATAGTACTACTAAAGAGTGTTGCTAAGGGGAAGGAGAAATACTTTTGTCGTATGCAGAGGAGATAAAATCTGGAAGAAAAGGAGAACAGCGGGATGGAGGAAAGAAAGCTGGTGGATCATCTGACCGCTTTTGGCTTGACAGGACAGGAGGCTCAGATATATCTGGAATTATATCGTTCAGGGACAAGCAATGGATATGAGATTGCCAAGCGTACAGGAATTTCCCGGTCCAATGTCTATAAAGCATTGGAGGGGCTGGTAGAGGAAGGCGCGGCTTATGTGATGGAAGGCAGTTCCAGAAAATATCTTGCAGTAGCCATTGAAGAATTTTGTCAGAATAAGATTTATAGTCTGGAAATGCGCCGGGAGTTTTTGATCAGGCATATGCCAAGGGAAAAGGAAGAAAGAGAAGGCTATGTGACGATCAGTACAGATGACAATATCACAGACAAGATCCGAAATATGCTGAATCAGGCAAAGAAACGGGTGTATTTGTCTATGTCCGCGGCTTTTTTGGAGCAGTTTCAGGAAGAATTGCAGCGGTTGGCAGAGCAGAAAATTAAAGTTGTGGTATTGACTTCCGGGGGCAGAGGGAGAGAAAATGAGGAGAGGGAGTATAGCTGGAAACAAAAAGGCATGAAATTCTATCATACCTCAGACAAAAAGAATCAGATCGGGATCATTACAGATTCCAAACGAGTGCTGACAGGAGAACTGGGGAAGGGACGGGACAGTACCTGTCTGTATTCCGATCAGATGAACTTTGTTCAGGTTTTTAAAGATTCTATGAAAAATGAGATTCGTCTCTTGGAATTGGAAAAAAAGCCTGGAAAATAAAAAAGAAAAAGGAAAACAGGACATAGAAAAAGTTATAAAGAGCTGTCATAAAAAGCAATGGATAAGGAGATTTACAGAATGAAAAAAGAACCATTTGTAACAAAAGAACAATTAGAAGAGATGATAAGAGAATACCCGACTCCTTTTCATTTATACGATGAAAAGGGGATAAGGGCCAATGCGAAAGCAGTAAAAGAGGCCTTTGCCTGGAATCCGGGATTTAAAGAATATTTTGCGGTAAAGGCTACGCCCAATCCATTTTTGATCAATATTTTAAAAGAATATGGGTGCGGATGCGATTGTTCTTCTATGACAGAGCTGATGCTGGCAGACGCTCTGGATTTTGATGGACAGGATATTATGTTTTCTTCCAATGCAACGCCGGCCAGTGAATTTCAGTTTGCCAATGAGATCGGGGCCATTATCAACCTAGATGATTTCACCCATATTGATTTTTTGGAGAAGACGATCGGCTATATACCAGAGACCATAAGCTGCCGCTACAATCCAGGAGGCGTGTTTAAAATCAGCAACAGTATTATGGATAATCCTGGAGATGCAAAGTATGGATTTACCACTAAGCAGCTATTTGAAGGATTTCGCGTGCTGAAAGAAAAGGGCGCGAAACGGTTTGGGATTCATGCATTTTTGGCAAGCAATACGGTAACCAATGAGTATTATCCAACTTTGGCAAAAACATTGTTTGAGACAGCAGTCAGATTAAAGGAAGAGACGGGAGCAGATATTTGTTTTATCAATTTGTCCGGCGGAATTGGAATCCCATATCGGCCGGATCAGGAACCCAATGATATCTATGCCATTGGGGAAGGGGTAAGAAAAGTATATGAAGAGGTCCTTGTGCCGGCAGGTATGGGAGATGTGGCGATCTATACGGAATTAGGCCGCTTTATGATGGGACCTTATGGCTGTCTGGTGACCACTGCCATCCACGAAAAGCATACCCACAAAGAGTATATTGGATGCGATGCCTGCGCGGTAAATTTAATGCGCCCAGCTATGTATGGGGCTTACCATCATATTACAGTTATGGGGAAAGATAACCGTGTGTGTGATCATAAATATGATATTACGGGATCTCTTTGTGAAAATAATGACAAATTCGCCATTGACCGAATGATGCCGAAAATTGATATTGGAGATCTGCTGGTGATCCATGATACAGGAGCCCATGGATTTTCTATGGGATATAATTACAATGGGAAATTAAAATCAGCGGAGATTTTGTTGAGAGAAGACGGAAGCACCCAGTTAATCCGACGGGCAGAAACACCGGAAGATTATTTTGCCACCTTTGATTGTTTTGATATTTTAAAGGACAGAAAGAAGGGCTGCTAGAAACAGGTGGAGAAAAGATTTATGATAGAACGGAAAGATATTTTGTCTATTCCTTATCTGAAGAAGACGTCTTTTACCGGGAGTTATGAGGGGCTGCGGTTTCGATTTCAGGCAGTGAAAAGAGAAGTTTCTTCTAAAGAAGGAGAGGAAACAGATAAGAAAGAATGCCAGGTGTTAGAAGTTGCAGCCTGGGAAGCTCCCTATAGTTTCGACAAGACTTTAGAAGAAAATATACAGAAGATGGAAACCGATTTTTCAGAAGAAGGGATTCAAAAGGGAATTGACTGGCTGAATGGTCTGTGGGAAAAGGAACCCAAAAAATGGAAAGAAGCAAAGCATAATTGGTAAAAATGTCAGGAATCCTTTTTCCTGAGTAATTTGTAAATGAAACCATAGATCCAGATCAGAACCGGAAGGGCAAAACTAGAAAAGAGAGAAGCTACGAACATAGGGAAAAAATCTTTTCCAAGTAATGCAAAAATAAAAGTGGCAAGATAAAGTCCAAGTAAGAAAAGAATGCCAAGGATGGCAAGAATACGCTGTACTTTTTTCATGAGATCCTCCATTTCCGGCAGGGTTTACCGCTATATCAGTCAAAGTTTTTCATAAATTTTGTTTATGATATCTTAATCATAGACCGAAAGAAAAGATTTGACAAGAGAATTTTAGAAAAGGTTGTTGTCCAGCATGGAATTTAGTATAATGGTCAAAGTGCAAAAGAAGATTTTTGGTGTGAGGAATGGAAGATGGAACAGTTTTTGCAGGGAATCAAAGATGGGACAGCCATAGGAATTGGATATTTTTCCGTATCTTTTACCTTTGGGCTTGCAGCAGTGTCCTCCGGTCTTTGCTGGTGGGAAGCATTGCTGGTGTCCATGATGAATTTGACTTCGGCCGGACAATTTGCAGGAATTACGGTGATGGCTGCCGCGGGTTCTTACATTGAGATGGCAGTTTCTCAGTTTGTGATCAATCTCAGGTATGCATTGATGAGTATTTCACTGTCTCAGAAAGTAGACAGTGAATTTAAAACAGGAAAAAAGATGGTTCTTGGATTTGCCAATACCGACGAGATCTTTGCTGTGGCGATGAGCCGAAAAGGGGAAGTGAGCAGCCGCTATTTTGCAGGTCTTGGAGTGCTGCCTTATCTGGGCTGGACTTTGGGCACCCTGGCAGGAGCAGTCTGCGGAAATATTCTGCCAAAAAGCATCAGCGATGCCTTGTCTCTCGCCATTTATGGGATGTTTATTGCCATTGTGGTTCCTGTGGTGAAAAGAGACAGACGGATTATGAAGATGACAGCGCTGGCAGTGGTCTGCAGCTGTTGTCTTTTCTACCTTCCAATATTTCAGAAGATTTCAGAAGGATTTGGGATTATTCTCTGCGCAGTGACTGCCTCTGGGGTGGGTGCAGTGTGCTTTCCTCTGGAAGAGGGACAGGAGGAAATATGATGGAAACAGGAAATTTTTGGATCTATCTGCTGGTGATGTTCGGCGTCACTTACGCGATTCGGGTCTTTCCTTTTATAGTTTTTCACAAAAAAATAGAAAATACATACATACGTTCTTTTTTGGCCTATATTCCTTATACTGTACTGGGGGCCATGACCTTTCCGGCAGTATTGTATGCCACTGGCTCTATGGTCACAGCAGCGGCGGGAGTGGCGGCGGCTTTTTTTGCCGCTTATCGTGGAAAAGGATTGTTTACTGTGGCAGTCTGTGCCAGTTTGACGGCATTTCTTACAGGAATCTTTCTGCAGGCAGCAGGAATCTGAAGACTTGACAGGACGTATGAAAGCAAAAGCATTATATTCAGAAATGTTACTGTTTTTTGATATTTGGATCAAATAGAAAAATAAAAAGAAATGGAGGAAGAAACATGTCAAACATACCAACCCCTCATATTGAGGCAAAAGCAGGAGATTTTGCAAAAACTGTACTGATGCCGGGAGATCCATTGCGGGCAAAGTATATTGCAGAGACCTATTTGGAACAGGTACGATGCGTCAACCAGGTACGGGGAATGTTAGGTTACACGGGAACTTACAAAGGAAAAGAATTATCGGTGATGGGTTCCGGTATGGGAATGCCTTCCATTGGAATCTATTCCTATGAGCTGTTTCACTTTTATGATGTGGATCATATTATCCGGGTAGGTTCTGCAGGAGCGATTCAGGATGACGTCAATGTGATGGATGTGGTGATTGGAATGGGGGCTTCCATTGTATCTGATTATCCAGATCAATTTGACTGTCCAGGCCATTTAGCGCCTTTGGCAGACTACCATCTTTTAAGCAAAGCGGTAGAAAGTGCAAAAGATCTTGGAACTCCGGTAAAGGTGGGAAATATTCTGTCAGAGGACGCTTTTTATACAGACCGCCCCAACAGTAAAGACTGTTTTCGGAAAATGGGCGTGCTGGCGGTGGAAATGGAAAGCGGCGCTTTATACCTGAATGCGGCGCGGGCAGGAAAACATGCCCTTTGCATTCTGACGATCTCAGACCATATTTATAAATCAGAGCAGCTTACTGCAGAACAGAGACAGACAGGATTTGGAAAAATGATCGAGATTGCTTTGGAGACTGCCCACAGAGCGTAATATTTTCATTTTACTCTTGACATTTCTGATGAGTTAGCATAAACTAACTATAAGTGATAATCATTCTCAGAATAAACAGGAGGAATGGAAATGGGGACTTTAGCGGTAGGTGTTATTGTGATTCTAATTGCTGCATGGGCAGCACGGAGCATTTATAAAAATAAAAAAGCAGGGAAATGCAGCGGGTGCAGCGGATGCGGCGGAACATGCTTGATGTCGAAAGAAAAAGCAGAGTAAGAGTTGAAAAAAATTGCAAAGGGATGTATAATTTTCTTAGAACTGTAAAGTTTTGAGATTCGGGTGTCAAAAGTTGATGATAAAAACAGAAAACCATCTTTTGGCACCCGAATTTTTTAGAAGGAAATCATGGAGGAAATTATGAAAAAACATTTATTTGCAATTTTGTTGGCTGGGGTTATGATATTTGATGGAGGAGGTCTATGTGCAGAAGCAGGAAAGGAAGCACAGAAAATACAGAATGTGGAATCTCAGTCGGAGGAACGGGGCTTAAAGATTGGCAGTAAATATGAAGATATTGATTTGGAAGATGAAAGTTTAGAAGATGGTTATGAAGATTTTTGTAATTTGGAGCCTTCCGATATGGCAGATCCAGCAATTTATTCTATTTTTATATCCGCAGAAACAAAAATGAGATTTTGTTTCCAATTTACGGATGACAGTTATTATGATGACTATGATGACGATTATGATTATGATGACGATTATGGCTATGATGACGATTATGATTATGATGACGATTATGATACGGATGATGGTTATAGAGCAAGAGTGAATGTTGGAATATACCAGGCGAAGTATAATAATGATCCTGATTTTCCAGAGTATAAAGTTGAAAAAAAATTATGGAATACACAAGTAATACTGAATAAAGGAAAAGCCTCGTTGACGAAAGACATTTCTTTGGAAAAGGGGGTTTATTTACTTTCTTTAGAGATACCAGAGGATGATTTAGGGGATGTTGCATGCGAATTTTCCCTTACGGATATCAGTACTTATGCCACCGGCATTTCCATACCGGAAAAGCTTTATATGGACGCAGGTACCAGCGTGCAGATTCCAGTTACAAATGTTGTGCCTTCCGGCAGTGTAAAAAAGGGAATTGTCTGGACCTCCACGAATAAGAAAGTTGCAACCGTAGACAATGGGGGAACGGTAACAGCAAAAAGTGCAGGAACATGTAAGATTCAGGCAGCGTTGAAAAACGGGAAAAAGTATACCTGCAATTTGTATGTAGATGATATTAAGTTTACATCCGAAAAAGTGTATATTACAAAAGGAGAAACCAAGAAATTAAAATTTACAAAAGGGTCCCCTTCGGCAAAATGGAACAGCAGTAACCCAGAGATTGTAAAAGTGGATCAAAATGGAAGGATAACTGCAAAGAAGAAGGGAAGCGCCTCGATTCATGCACGTGTTGGGAAAAAGACGCTTGTATGTAAAGTGCAGGTAGAAACTCCTAAAATTTCAGAAAAGGAGAAAACAATTGGAAAAGGAAGCAGTATTATCTTAAAAATGAAAGGCAGCAAACAGAAAGTGTCTTGGTTCAGCAGCAATCAGGGAGTAGTGACAGTAAAAAATGGAACTGTAACTGGAAAGAAGAAAGGAAAAGCGACGGTTACTGCAAAAGTGGGTGCTAAAAAATATACCTGTAAAGTGAATGTAGTGGATAATAAATTAAAAACAACATCTATGAAGCTTGCGGTAAAAGGAAAAATGAAGATTCAGCTAAAAAAACGGACAAATGATGTAGTATGGTCTAGCAGTGACAAAAAGATCGCCGGAGTAAAAAATGGAATGGTCGCTGGTAAAAAAATAGGGACAGCTATTGTTACAGCTAGAATTAAAAATGTGGATTATACCTGTAAAGTGACCGTTGAGAATCCGAAACTGAGTAATAAGAGCTTAAAACTAAAGCCTGGGGAAAGGGCCGTTTTGAAAATGAAAAATACTACAATGAAAGTTCAATGGTGTTCCTCTGACAGTAAAATTGCGGCAGTGACTGCAAAAGGAGAAGTTATTGGAAAAAAGGCTGGACAAACTGTAGTTATAGCAAAAGTTGGCGGCAGAAAATATGCATGTAAGATAGAGGTACAATAAAGAATTTTATCAGTCTCGATTCTTACAAAATTTTGATTTTTAATCCTAACAAAGAATACTTAACTTTTATAAAAAATTAAGAAAGATATCATACACACCTTCTGAAAATATGATATGATGTACTCTGAAAAGAGGGAGTCAAGAGAAAGGAATCATATCATAATTCAGGAGGTGTTTTTATATGAAAAAACGAAGGAGACATACAGGGCTCATAATAACGATGCTTATCTTAGTGGCGGCGGCAGGAACCCTCTTTGCAGGACGTCATACAATGATAGAGAGAATCAAAACGAAGGCAGCTACAGAAATTGGAAAGAAACTTATGGAGGAGCAGCTGGGAAGAGAAATCAATATTGATGGACGGGAAGTGAATGTTTCTGATATTGTGAACCGTATGGAAGAACAGGATGTAAAAGCGGTAACGGATATTGTAGAAAAGTATATTTCCTCAGATAACGTGAAGCAGGCGGCAGATATGGCAGCCAGCGGCGATACGGAAGGATTGAAAAACATGGCTGAAAGTCAGCTTACGGAGGAAGACAAAAATGAGCTGCGGGGAATTTATGAGAAATATAAAGATCAGATTCCCAGTGAAGCTCCCTGAGTCGAGCTTTCCTTTGTTCTTGCAAAAGCTAGTATGAAATGCTACAATAAGACCAATGATATTTGACAGAGAGATTCTGACTAATAGAAATACACCAGATATGGGAGGCATAAAATGGGAAATATGATGGATAAATTGCAGAAACAAACATACAGAACAAAGGATCAAGAGGCAGAACGAGAAAGGATATTAAGTAAGATGCAGCAGGAAGATTTTTTACTAAAGCAGATTGATGAATTTAAGGAGAAGGCAAAACAGCTTCAAAGTATTCTGACCGCAAAGGAAAGTAAGGCAGAAGAGCTTCAGGAGGTATTGACAGAGCGGGAAGAGCAGGCAAAACAGATGCAGAGCAGGCTGGATGAACAGCAAAAAGAAGCAGATCTATTGGTACAGAATGTGCAAAGGCAGATCGAAGCCATGATCGCTAAAATAGATGAACAGATTAAAGTGATGGATGAGACGATAAGCTGTGAGATCAATACACTGGATGAAAGAATTTCAGAACAAGTCAGTGAATTGAATAAAAATTCCAAACAGGGAATTGCTGTCATGGAGCAGAAGATGCGGGAAGTGACAGATACAGTAGACCGAAAGATGCAGGATATGACGGGAACTGTAGATCAGAAAATGCAGGATATGACGGGGACTGTGGATCAAAAAATGCAGGATGTATCCGGCACGCTTGATCAGAAACTCCAGGAGATCTCAGAGAGAGTAGATCAGAAACTTCAGGATGTGTCCAGCACATTGGATCAGAAACTCCAGGATGAAACAGCAGCGGTAGACCAGAAAATGCAGAATATGACAGATACGGTAGATCAGAGAATGCAGGATGTATCTGGGATGGTAGATAAGAGAATGAAAAATGTGACAGATACCGTTGGACAGAAAATGCATGATATGTCTACCGTAGTTGATTTGCGGATGCAGAATGTCACGAATGCAGTAGATCAGAAATTTCAGATCATTCCTGATACTGTGGAACGGAAAACAGAGGAACAGACGGCAGTGTTACAGACTTCTCTGACGAAGATAACAGAAAAGCTGGAGGCAGTGGATGGAGGAGTTGCCAAAGTTACAGAAACTGCTCAAAAAGAAATTTCCGAAAAGCTGAATACCATGAGTAGTGAGATTGCTAAGATTACAGAGATTACTCAGAGTGGAGTTGCAGATAAATTAGATGCTGTCAAAGCAGAACTCAGCGATAAGGTTCATAATGAGAATGTAAAATGTTATCGGAATGTCCAGACTTTGGTAGAAGAGCTGGAGAAAAAAGTGGAGACAATGGAGCTGGGAACTGACAGTATGAAAGTAATGAAAAGCTATTTTAGAGGAGCGATTGCCCTTACAGTTGCAAATCTTGCAGGAATTGCAGGAATCGCAGCTTATTTGATGGGGCTTTTCTAAAATTAAGTATGTAAATTTTTCCATGTTAGTGCAGGCCGAATGATTGAAAATATTAATTCTGGTTTTAATAATATCATAAAGGCTGGGTAAGAGAGAGGGAACTGAATGGAACAAAAAAAGAGTGTGTGGGTAATTGGGCATAAGAACCCGGATACAGATTCAATCTGTGCAGCGATCGCTTATGCAGAACTGAAAAATAAAGTTGGAACTGTCAGATATGAAGCCAGGCGTGCAGGACATATCAATGAGGAAAGCAAGTATGTTCTGAAATATTTTGAAATAGAGGCCCCGGAATATGTGTCAGACGTAGGGGCACAGGTAAAAGACATCGAGATATGGGAGACCCCAGGGATTGGCAGCCAGGTGTCATTGAAAACTGCATGGGAGACCATGAAAGAACAGAATGTTGTGACCCTTCCGATTACAAACCGGAATGGATTGCTGGAAGGGCTGATTATTACAGGCGATATTGCCACTTCCTATATGGATGTGTACGATAATCGAATCCTGGCGAAAGCAAGGACTCAGTATAAGAATATTGCAGAGACTTTAGAGGGAGAGGTTCTTTCCGGCAATTCCCATGGTTATTTTATCAAGGGGAAAGTGGTGGCAGCGACGGAAAGTCCTGAGCTGATGGAAGAGTATATAGAGGATGACGATATGGTGATTCTGGGGAACCGCTATGAAGTCCAATTATGTGCAATCGAGATGAACGCAAGCTGTATTATCGTCTGTTCCGATGCTAAGGTCTCCAAGACCATACAGAAATTGGCAGACGACAGAGGCTGCGTGATTATCACTACGCCATATGATACTTACACTGTGGCTCGTCTGATCAATCAGAGTATGCCGGTAAAATATTTTATGCGCCGGGAAAACCTTATCACCTTTGAGACGGAAGAATATGTGGATGATGTGAGAGAGATTATGTCCAGAGAACGTCATCGTGATTTTCCTGTTTTAGATGAAGAGGGAAAATATATAGGAATGATTTCCCGCAGAAGTTTGCTGAACATGCGGCGGAAGCAAGTGATTCTGGTAGATCACAATGAAAAAAGCCAGGCCGTGGATGGAGTAGATGAGGCAGATATTTTAGAGATCATTGATCATCACAGATTAGGAAGTTTAGAGACTATCTCTCCAGTTTTTTTCCGTAATCAGCCTTTGGGGTGTACGTCTACGATTATTTATCAGATGTATCAGGAACAGGGAGTGGAGATACCTAAAAATATTGCCGGACTGCTGTGTTCTGCCATTATCTCCGACACTTTAATGTTCCGCTCGCCTACTTGTACCAGAGTGGACAGACAGGCTGCAGAGGAGCTTGCGAAGGCGGCAGGGATTGGAATTGAAGACCATGCAAAAAAGATGTTTCAGGCAGGAAGCAATTTTAAGGCTAAGTCTGCAGAAGAACTGCTTTATCAGGATTTTAAGACCTTTCTGGCAGAAGAGAAAGAGTTCGGCGTGGCGCAGTTAAGCGCTATGAGTGAAGAAGAACTGCAGGAGGTAAAGGAAAAGCTGATGCCTTATATCTTACAGATGCGGGATGAACGAAAACTGGATATGATCTACGTGATGCTCACCAATATTTTAGAGGAAAGTTCCGAACTGATCTTTGTGGGAGAGTCAGCAAAGGAGATCGCCCAGCAGGCTTTTCATGGACATGTGGCAGACAGAGGGGACAGCCTTTGGTTAGAAGGGGTAGTGTCGCGGAAGAAACAGCTAATCCCTGCATTGATGCTTACATTACAGGAAAAATCAAGTGGGTCATAAGGATGGAGAGAAAGAAAAAGCAGACAAAAAAGAGAAGACAGATAAAAGAGAAGCAGATTTGGAAACCAGGGAATATGGTTTATCCGGTTCCTGTAGTTATGGTAACTGCGGCAGACAAAAAAGGGCGGGATAATATTATCACTGTAGCCTGGACTGGAACAATCTGCACCAACCCGCCTATGGCTTATATCTCAGTTCGTCCGGAACGGTACTCTTACTCCATGATAAAGGAAACAGGAGAGTTTGTGATCAATCTGACTACGAAGGATCTTGTTTTTGCAACAGATTATTGTGGTGTGAAGTCCGGCAGAGAGGTGGATAAGTTTCAGGAACTGCATTTGACCAGACAGAAAGCCTCAAAGGTTTCAGCGCCTTTGATCGGAGAAAGTCCTGTCAATATTGAGTGTAAAGTTGTGGAATGCAAAGAACTGGGTTCCCATCATATGTTTTTGGCAGAAGTGGCGGCGGTTCATGCTTCTCAGGAATATATGGACAAAAAGGGAGCTTTTCATTTGGAGAAAGCTGACCCGATTGTGTATTCCCACGGAATGTACTGCAGCTTGAGTCAAAGTCTTGGAACTTTTGGGTACAGTGTCAAAAAGAAGCAGAAAAGTACTGTGGGACAGTAGAAGAAACAGCAAAAAAGTGGTATAATTTAGATAGTGATTTATGGCTGTTTAGCCGATACATAAGGTATAAAAATTTAATGAGAGAAAGGGAAGTGATCTTTTGGAACATGTATCATTATTTGAAAATGTGAAATTTTGTGTAATATGCAGAGGTGCACTTCCATTAGATTATGAAGATGATCTATGTCCTTCCTGCAAAGAAAATCAGCTGTTTTCTCAAGTGAAAGATTATATTCGCTCCAAAGATGTGACGGAATATCAGGTGGCAGAGCATTTTAATATACCGCGGAGGCTGGTAAAAAGGTGGATTACAGAAGGCAGGATTGAGTACAAAGAGGAAGAAAAGCGCTTAGATTCTCTTCATTGTGCTAATTGTGGTGCGCCCATTACTTTTGGACATCTCTGCCAGAAATGTTACAGAGAACAGAATAATCTGGAGAAGGCAGGATTTGCAATTCTAAAAGAAGGATCAAAAGACAAGATGAGATTTTTGGAAAAAGAAGATTCTTCTCAGTAAGATAAGACAGAAAGATGAAAAAGCTGTTGCAAAGAGCGCTCAGATATGAGTTCGTACTTATATCTGAGCGCTCTTTGCAACAGCTTTTCTAATTTGATAAAACAGATCCATCAGAGAATCAGATCAGCAGCAGATCCATCAGATAACCATATACGTCCTCGCTTTGCCGTCTCCAATTGGAACAGATTGCTTCCGCCTGCTCTTTTGTGGAAACTGTGATGGTGAGATCAATCAGAGAACGTTCTTTCTCCCGAATCTGACAGCGTGCAGCAAATTCCTGAGAAGTGGTTTTATAGTAGTCGGCGACTACAGAAATCTCCTGCTTTAATTGAATCTTATGTTCTGCAAAGTAAGAAAGCACGTCAGATTTGATTGGGTCAGATATTTTATCAGGAAAATAGGAGAGAGTTTCTCTTCCAGCCGGCGTAATGTGATAGCAGGTGTTGTTGTGAGTGGATTCTCCGCGGATCAATTCTGCAGCCAGCAATTCACTGATGGCCTGCTGAACAGTAAAATATGTAGTATATTCATTTTCCAGGATAAAGTTAGAAATCTGGGTATTAGTCAGTGGGAAATCAACGTGATCCAGCATATATAGTACAATCAATTTGTATTGTGTCAAGGCTTCTGCCATGGTTGTTTTCTCCTTGTATCTTTGTTTAGGGAACGTAAAATTTTCCCTGCCAGGTGTCGCGTTCTCTCAGAGTGCGTTGAATCTGATTTAAAACGCTGCGTTTCGCTCTGCTCCATTCTGGGGCGATCAGCAAGTTTCCGGGGCCATCCCCAGTGAGACGGTGGATGGTGATGGTTTCCGGCAGGATTTCTAGACAGTCTCCGATCATCTCGCAGTATTCTGTCTGGGTAAAAAGGGGAAAGGGCTGCTTCTGGTACAAAGCTCCCAGGTCAGTGTCAGATAAAACGTGAAGCAGCTGTAATTTGACGCCGAATATAGGAAGATGGCCTATATGAGAAATTGTTTCTAACATTTGTGTTCTGGTTTCGCCAGGCAGTCCTAAAATGATATGGACAATGACTGGAATCTGATATCGGATAAGATGGCCTACTGCTTCCTGAAAGCAATCCAGGGAAAAGCCGCTTCGGATCAATTGATGAGTCCCGGCATGTATGGTCTGAAGACCCAGTTCAATCCACACAGGCTTGATCTGATTCAACTGATCTAAAAGTTCCAAAATTTTCTGAGAGAGACAATCGGGCCTGGTGGCGATAGACAAGATTACCACTTCCGGGTCAGCGATTGCTTCTGAAAAAATCTTCCGCAGGTAATCTACGGAGGCATAGGTATTTGTGTATGCCTGGAAATAGGCGATGAATTTTCGGCAGTTTCGTTTGGAACGGATCTGTGCCTTTGCGGCACGAAGCTGTTCTGGAATAGGCAGGAGAGAATCTTGAGAAAAGTCACCGCTTCCAGCCGAGCTGCAGAAAATACAGCCGCGGGTTCCTAATGTGCCGTCTCGATTGGGACAGGTCATACCGCCGTGAAGAGACAGGCGGTATACTTTTTCTCCAAAAGTCTGTTTTAGATAATAGTCAATGGAATAGTAGCGTTTGTCGTTCCAGATCATGAGATCACCTGGAAATATGGGCTTTCACAGCCTGACTTACCACTTGAGGCACCCGTGGATCGAAAGCCTCCGGCATAATGAAATCAGCGTGAAGCTGTTCGTCGGATACAAGACCGGCAATAGCTTCTGCGGCAGCTAATTTCATTTCTTCTGTGATCTGGGAAGCCCTGCCTTCTAAAGCGCCTTTGAAAATACCAGGAAAGGCCACGACATTGTTAATCTGATTTGGGAAATCACTGCGTCCGGTTCCGATTACTTTGGCTCCCGCTGCCTTAGCCAGGTCCGGCATGATTTCAGGCACAGGATTTGCCATGGCAAATAAAATGGCGTCCTGATTCATGGCAGATACCATTTCCGGCGTTACAATGCCTGGAGCAGAAACTCCCACAAAGATATCCGCGCCCTTTAACGCATCTGCAAGAGAACCTCTTTTTTGCTCCAAATTGGTGACTTCCGCCATTTTTTCCTGCATCCAGTTTAAATCAGGGGAATTTTTACAGATGATACCCTGGCGGTCGCACATGGTAACGTGTTTGAAGCCATAAGTCAAGAGTAATTTTGTGATGGCAATTCCTGCAGAGCCAGCTCCATTGACAACAATTTGACAATCTTCTTTCTGCCTGCCTGTGACTTTCAGAGCATTTATGATTCCGGCCAAAACCACAATGGCTGTACCATGTTGATCGTCATGGAAAACAGGAATAGACAAAGTCTCTTTCAGGCGTTCTTCGATCTCAAAACAGCGGGGGGCGGAGATGTCTTCTAGGTTGATGCCTCCAAAACCAGGAGCCATGTAGGTCACTGCCTTGATAATTTCTTCCGTATCTTGTGTGTCCAGGCAGATGGGGACTGCATTTACGCCGCCGAACTCTTTGAAGAGCACACATTTCCCTTCCATTACAGGCATGGCGGCATAAGGGCCGATATTTCCAAGTCCCAGCACTGCGCTTCCGTCCGAAACAACGGCTACGGTGTTTGCCTTCATTGTATACAGATAGGCGTCTTCGGGATTTTCCGCAATCAATTTGCAGGGTTCTGCTACGCCGGGAGTATAAGCGATGGACAGATCTTCCCGGTTCTTTAAAGGAGACTTAGAGATCGTCTCAATTTTTCCATTCCATTCTTTGTGAAGAAAGACAGCTTTTTCGCTGGTTGTCATAGTGAACTGCTCCTTTCAGTATGAAAATATAGTGATAAAAAATGTATTGTAAAGTATCATGAATGTCTGTTTTTACCCAATTACGGCTTCTTTTAGCATATCATGAAAAAAAATACAAATCAAGAAAAAAGGACTTCCTATTTACAAAAAGATAGTGTATAATGTAGCTTATTGAAATTTACTTTGCATATTTTACAGGTAATTGCAGGAGAATATGATTGTTTTCCATATCTATAGATTGAGGTAAATCAGTGTCTGATCTGACAGAAATTCCCAAAATGACAGTCAAAAGGAGAAAGAGATGAGAGAAAAATATGAGAGTTTATCGGTAGTGGCGCTAAAAGAGGTGGCAAAAGCAAGGGGATTAAAACATCTTTCCGGATTGAAGAAAAGTGAATTAGTGGAATTGATGCTCAAAGAAGATGAGAGAACTGCACAGATAAGGGATATAGGGAAAGAGGAAAAGCAGATACAGACAGAGAATAAGAGAGAAGAGAGACAAATACAAATAGAAAAAAAAGAAGAAAAACAGGTACAGGAAGAGAAAGAAGAAAAACAAATACAGGCAGAAAAAAAAGAAGAAAAGCAAGTACAGGCAGAAAGAAAAGAGGAAAAACAAATACAGACAGAGACGCAGGGAGCGGAAAGGCAGGCACAGACAGAGCAGAAAAAAGAGGAGAGACAGGTACAGGAAAAGCAAGTGCAGATAGAAAATAGAAGAAAAGAGATGGAACGGGGGGAGCGGATAGAGCGAAGGCCCGTAAAGATTATTACATCAGATGGAATTGAGATTGATAATCCAGAACTAGACAGCGGAATCAGCGCCCATGGAATTTTAGAAGTGATGCCAGATGGCTATGGATTTATCCGATGTGAAAATTATCTGCCAGGGGATCATGACGTCTATGTGTCGCCTTCTCAGATCCGCAAGTTTGGACTGAAGACGGGAGATATCATTCATGGAAATACCAGGGTAAAGACCCAGCAGGAAAAGTTCAGCGCACTTTTGTACATTAAAAGCATCAATGGAAATCATCCGTCTGCCATATTAAAGCGGCCTAATTTTGAGGATCTGACGCCTATTTTTCCAAATGAGAGAATTCGTCTGGAGACAGAAAAAAATGCAGTAGCTATGCGGATTATGGATGTAGTGTCTCCCATAGGCAAAGGGCAGAGGGGGATGATCGTATCACCGCCTAAGGCAGGAAAGACCACCTTATTGAAACAAGTGGCAAAAGCAGTTACCAGGAATCATCCAGATATGCATTTGATTATTCTGCTGATTGATGAGCGTCCAGAAGAGGTGACAGATATTAAGGAAGCGATTCAGGGAGGAAACGTGGAAGTGATTTATTCTACGTTTGATGAACTTCCAGAACATCATAAACGTGTCTCAGAAATGGTAATTGAACGTGCCAGGCGTCTGGTGGAGCACAAAAAAGATGTTATGATTTTGTTAGACAGTATCACTAGGCTTGCACGGGCCTACAATCTGATTGTACCTCCCAGTGGAAGAACCTTGTCCGGCGGTATTGACCCAGCGGCATTACATATGCCCAAACGATTCTTTGGAGCTGCTCGAAATATGCGGGAAGGAGGCAGTATCACCATTCTTGCCACTGCGCTGGTAGATACGGGAAGTCGAATGGACGACGTAATATATGAAGAATTTAAGGGAACTGGAAATATGGAATTGATCCTGGATCGGAAACTTTCAGAACGTAGAATTTTTCCGGCAGTGGATATTACTGGTTCCGGCACCCGAAGAGAGGATTTGCTGCTAGGCCAGGAAGAGCGGGAGGCAGTGGAGGTAATGCGGCGGGCCATCAATGGTATGAAGGCAGAAGAGGCAGTGGAAAGTATTATGAATCTTTTTGTGCGTACGAATAATAACCGGGAATTTTGCCAGGTGGTCAAAAAGACAAAGCTTTCTTAAAGCCAGTTTGTCGGAATTACGATTATTTTTGCAGAAATTTATAAGAAATTTCCAAAACAACTTGCATATAAAAGGAATCTATGCTACAATGATAAAGCTGTTGTATAAACAGTATAAACAGAAAAATCCAGAAATAAGATTTGAAATATAGTGTGAAGAGGTGAAATTATGAGAGAAGGAATCCATCCGGAATATTACCAGGCAACAGTAACATGTAACTGTGGAAATACTTTTGTTACAGGATCGACCAAGAAAGATATTCACGTTGAAATCTGTTCCAAATGCCATCCGTTCTATACTGGACAGCAGAAAGCTGCACAGGCACGTGGACGTATTGATCAGTTCAATAAGCGTTATGGCATAAAATAAGCGATAAGAACACTTACAGGCTCCGTGAATAGGTGAATGCACGCAGCAAAGGGAGGATGTCTTTTCATGGGACATCCTCTATTTTTAGATACAGCCATTTTATATTGGTGTAAAGGAGTGAAAAGATTGGCATATTCTGGAATTGGCGGTCAGGCTGTTATGGAAGGCGTTATGATGAAAAATAAAGAGAGTTACGCAGTGGCAGTCCGCAAGCCAGATCATAATATTGTGGTGGAGAAACGGGAATACAGAGGGATCTGCCAAAATACAGTGATTCGTAATATGGTATTTTTGAGAGGGATCATTAATTTTATAGAATCAATGGTATTAGGCATGTCTTGTCTGACCTTTTCTGCGTCTTTCTTTGAGGAAGAAGAGACGGAGAAGACAGAGAGAAACAGGAAGAGGGAAAAAGCAGAGATGGGAATTACAATTTTTCTCTCTATTGTGCTGGCAGTGGCAATTTTTATGGTGCTTCCCTTTTATGTGTCCCTTCTTTTTCAGAAATTTATTCAGTCAGAGACCCTGGTGATTCTGATTGAAGGAGTTTTGAGAATCATGATATTTTTAGGATATATTCTGGTGATTTCCCGTTTGGAAGATATCAAAAGAGTTTTTATGTATCATGGCGCAGAACATAAGTGTATCAATTGCATTGAACACGGTATGGATCTTACGGTGGAAAATGTAAAGAAAAGTTCCAGAGAGCATAAGCGGTGCGGAACCAGCTTTCTGTTTTTTGTTGTCATCATTACAATCATCGCCACTATGTTTATCCGGGTGGATTCCAGGCTTTTGCGGCTGGTACTGAGAATTGCCATTATTCCATTGATTGCAGGCATTTCTTATGAACTGATCCGGCTGGCCGGAAGAACCGAGAACTGGCTGATCAATGGACTGAGCAGGCCAGGTCTGTGGATGCAGAAACTGACAACCCGAGAACCGGATGAGGAGATGATCGAAGTGGGGATTGCTTCTGTGGAAGCAGTATTTGACTGGAAAAAATATGTAGAAAGTATCAGAGGGAAGGCAACATGACGTTAAAGGACGCATTGAGCTATGGGAGAGAACAGCTGGAAGCTGCGGGGATTTTGAATTATGAATTAGATGCCTGGTATTTATTAGAATATGTCTGTAAGATCAAAAAAAGTGATTACTATCTTCACAATTCAGAGGAAATGGAAGAGGAAAAATTCCAGGAGTATGAATTGCTTTTACGGAAACGGGGAGAGCGGGTGCCGCTGCAGTATATTACTGGAGTCCAGGAATTTATGGGATTAGAATTTAAGGTCAACTCTCATGTGTTGATTCCCCGCCAGGATACGGAAACACTTGTGGAAGAAGCATTGAAGGTGTTAGAACCGGAAATGGAGGTGCTGGATCTGTGCACCGGGTCGGGATGCATTATGATCAGTCTTTTGAAACATGCAAAACAGAAAATTTTCGGAACAGCCAGTGATATTTCCAAACAGGCCCTTTTGATTGCCAAGGAAAACGCCAAACAGAATCAGGTGGAAATGGAATTGGTACGCAGCGATTTGTTTCAGAATATTACAGGCAGATTTGATATGATTTTATCAAATCCTCCTTATATTCCAACGAATTTGATAGAGACTTTAATGCCGGAGGTGAAGAATTTTGAGCCATTAGAAGCATTGGACGGTTCAGAGGATGGTCTGTCTTTTTATCGAAAGATTGTAGATAGAGGAAGAAAATTTTTGAAATCCAACGGATATCTGTATTTTGAGATTGGTCATGATCAGGGAGGACGCGTTGCCTTTCTTATGGAAGAGTATGGATTTCGGAATGTAAAAGTAGTCAAAGACTTAACAGGCAATGACAGGGTAGTCTGCGGCAATCTGCCGGCAGTCTTATAAAAATATAGTTTGTGGCAAGGTTGGCAGAATGATAAAAGACAGATCCTTGTGGAAATGCTGCCAGACAAGGCAGAGAAAGGAAAAATTATGTTTGATAAATTAGAAGATATCCTTTTGCGGTTTGAAGAGATTATGAATCAGTTAAGTGAACCAGATGTGGCAAACGATACCAACCGGTTTCGGAAACTGATGAAGGAACAGAGTGATCTTGCGCCTATTGTGGAATCCTATAAGGCGTATAAACAGGCGAAACAGAATATGGAAGATTCCCTTGCAATGCTGGAAGAGGAAAGCGATGAAGAAATGCGGGAGCTTGCAAAGGAAGAATTGAATGAATCTAAGGGGCAGGTGGAAGAGCTGGAAAAGAAAATGAAGATTCTTCTGCTTCCGAAAGATCCCAATGATGATAAAAATGTAATTGTGGAGATCCGCGCCGGAGCAGGAGGAGACGAAGCCGCTCTTTTTGCAGCGGAGGTGTATCGCCTTTATGTTCACTATGCAGAAGGAAGGCATTGGAAAGTAGAGACCATGGAATGCGAGGAAATCGGAATCGGAGGTATGAAAAATGTGACCTTTATGATTACCGGTCAAGGAGCATACTCCGTTATGAAGTATGAGTCCGGCGTACATCGGGTACAGCGTGTGCCGGAAACGGAATCCGGCGGACGTATCCATACTTCTACAATCACGGTTGCAGTGATGCCGGAAGCAGAGGATGTGGATGTTGTAATTGATGAGAAAGATATCCGAATTGACGTTATGCGTGCTTCTGGAAATGGAGGACAGTGTGTCAATACAACGGATTCTGCAGTGCGTTTGACCCATTATCCCACAGGAATTGTTATCTACAGTCAGACGGAGAAATCCCAGCTTCAGAATAAAGAGAAAGCTTTTGCACTGCTTCGTACCAAGCTCTATGATATTGAGTGTCAGAAACAGCATGATGCAGAAGCGGAAGCCAGAAGAAGCCAGATCGGTACAGGGGACCGTTCTGAGAAGATCAGAACCTATAATTTCCCCCAGGGCCGGGTGACCGATCATCGAATCAATCTGACTTTGTATAAGCTGGATAAGATCATGAATGGAGATATTCAGGAGATTGTGGATGCCTGTATTGCAGCCGACCAGGCGGCGAAGCTGGCGAATATGGGGGAAAGCGCCTGAGAGTTGTGTTTGGGCGGTGGTTTTGGAAAAATCAGCATAGATGAGAATCGAATAAAAATGAAAAAAGACGGTCACAGGCAGCTTCTCTGACTGTCTTTTTTGTTTTCTGGGCTTTATGGACGCATTGTATACCTCTATTTGGGTGGTATGGATGTATGTATAGACTCGACGGAAAAAGCGGCGGTTCTTTTTGGTTGCGGTGGTATTGGGCGGTGTGATATACTTATGACAATATAAAAAAATTGTATATAAACTTGTACACGTTCAAGATAAAATT
>JAAWBG010000096.1 GCA_022792535.1 Lachnospiraceae bacterium | reverse complement strand
CCAGATATCCAAGTTCTGTAATGGTTTTCTTTGCATCTTCAAGCATCTTCTTTGTATAAATTGCCTTTGGACGCTTGTAATTTGCAGGTGCTACAATCTGTTCATACTTCTTAACTGCTGTGTCCAAATCCATTTCTTCGCTTACATTGACAAGCAGTGTTCCAATACTGTGATTTCTGATCCGTCCAATAGCAATACCAGATTTTACTGACTGTTCCCACGCATAATTATCTCTTTCAACATCAGAAGTAAGTTTACCATATTCCTTTTTGTATTTCTTAAACTCACCAAGTACTCCCTTCCATTCTTCTCCTTTATAAAGAGTATTGGAATTAATAAGTTCCAAAATTGTGTCAATGGCATCCATTGTAATCTCATCAAGAGAACGCTTGAATACATTTCTTGTATCTCTAAAACTGCCTTTAATATCGCCTTCTGACCGACTGCTTCTGTTCACAAATTTATCAGGTAACTCTAAATAAAAATGAGTCCATTCCTGTACCTTGCCATTTTCTAATTCTTCATAATTCTGCAAAGTGCCGATTTTCTTAAACTTACTCACAAAAATATCAAATACAGTATGAGATTTTATAAAATTAGACAACGCATCCAACACTGGCTGATATGTACTATCATCTGTTCTAAAGTCCCAAATGGTTATAATTTCTCCGTTTTTAATCACAACAACATTTCCAATTGTCTTAATAAACTGGCGACAACAACTACAGTCATGCTCCCTACGTTCTCTGTAAATCTCGTTTGTTCCTGCTGGGAAACTATCAAGATACAGATTCCATAATTCATCTTTGTCTACTGCCACTTCAAACAGATGATCTACATCTTTCACCATTTCATCAAAGTGCTTCATCAATCTGTCTCTCATTTCTGTAAATTCCATAGTTTAATCTCCTTTTCTTGTACTATATATTGTTATTAGTTGCTCATTTACATACTATATATTGACCAAATATGGTCTTGAAATGTTAGTTCTATTGGGTTTTACCCATTTACCATAAATCATGCTGCTTTAACAACATTTATAATGGTAGGCGTTAGATCCACCTCTATTCCATATCCTGTATAGGAATCTGGAAATACCTTTCTCATAATTTGTAAACTTCCATTGACATCTGCGTTAATCAACATATCTTTTGCTTGAAATAACCCTCTTTGAATACGTCTTTCCTTATTGTAATTCTCCTTTGTTGGTGCTTCGTCATCCAAATAACTTGCACCAGATGTATATGCTTCATTCACTTCTATATATTTGATTCCTGCATCTTCGCATTTATATTTCAGTTGTCCTAACAGCATTTCATATGGAATGAACGTGAAATTCTGCATATTCTTCTTGCCCTGTTTCCAAGTATCATTTTTGCCAACAGCCAAAGTATCAATAGAATTCTCTTTACACCACTTGACAACAAAAGATGAAGTATTGTGCATATAATTTTTGACTCTGCAAAATCTCTTAAATATTAAAGAATCAAGACGCTTACTCCAATTCATATTATTACGTTGCTTCAATTCAGATTGTAGCTTTGCTCTTTGTTTGTTGTATTGCTGATTGATAGATTTTAAAACCTTACCATTAACAATAATTGGTTTTTTACCGATATTGTTTGACATTGTTATAAGGTTATCTACTCCTATATCAATAGCAGCTATGTAGTTACTCTCAAATAGTTGTTCTGGAACTTCTATTTCATAAACTATCTCCATAACATAACAAGTTCCCTTTGGAATAAATCGCACCTGTATTGGTCTTCCCAAGCATCTACATTTCCAATCGAAATCATTCAATAAACGATTTCTTATATAAATAGTAGATTTCTCATAATCATAAACAAGCTGATTATTTGGTATCATCCAAGGGAACCTACCATCTTTAGGGAGATATTTTGGAAGTTTTGGCATTCCTAAATATTTATTAGGATGCTCTTTCCAATCCTTAATTGCTTTGAAGTATGACTTCCAATTCTTATCAAGCAATCGCAAAGTACAATTAGCAGGTTGGCTAAAACATAATTTGTAATTTTCGTGTGTCTTAAACTCAAAATTCATATTATAATAATTGATGTAGTTTCCATTTTTAATAAACTCTTGGCGAAGAATATAATTGGCTTCGTTATATAAATTCTTTGAATGAAAACACATTTTATCAATTATCTTGAATTTTGGATGAGTTCTTTTTATGACTTTTTGTTCAACTCTCTGTACTTTAATAAACAATTCCTCTCATTCTTTTAGTTCTTAATATTTTCAAGTGCCATCGGATGCTTTTTCTGTCCGAGAGTCCTAAGTTCCACACTTGCACCCTTCATAGCAGCAGCCAATGTAATCGCCCTATCATGTACTCTTCTATATGTATCTCTTCCCTCTTTGGTCATATCTTTTGTAGGCGCATATTCCAAAGTATCATATCCCTTTTGCATTTCATTAAATCCACGCTTATAGTGTTTCAATGACTGTTTGACAAAATCATCAGGATCAACAACCCTATATCCATCACCAACAATATTTTCAATTGCCTTATTATATTTCTTCAGCAATAACTTCTTTACTTTTGCGATTGTAGAAGTGTACTTATTTGATGGATAATCTTCTTCAATCAATGAAGCGATCTGCTCATGTGTAAGAACATCTCCATAATTCAACTCATTTATCTTTTCTGCTAAAATTTCTGATTTCTTTTTGTTTTCAATAATTTCATTCATTTCCCAAATTATCCTTTCTTATTTTTTGTTTTGCTCATAATGCCTAACATAACTAGTCTTAACCCAACTCAAGAAAACGCAACTGAACCCAACAGAACTCATCTAAACTCAACACAACATAACTCAACTCAAAATGCCTACCTTATCTGAACTGAACACATCCCAACTCATCCCAATCCAACACATCTCAACCTAAAATACTTAACTTACCTCATTGTAACAGAACGCAGCATATCGCAACTAATCAAAGCTGAACCTAAAATGCCTAATATATCTCAACACATCGCATCTTAACTCAACGAAGCGCAACTCATCGCATCTTAACTGAACTTAAATTCTCAACTTAATCAATTTCTTCAACTGCTGCTACAAATTTGCCATATTTCGGACGAGAATCACAAAGACCAACATAAGAACCTGCATATTCCATTGCATTTACAATCGTTTCAATATCAATTTTCTCTTCGTTATACATAAGATTAAATGTGATATTCCACTGGTCAAATCTAGGTCTTGTTCTCGGAATACGTTGTCTATTTACAACCATGATTCTTGTGTCACGATATTCAAAGTTTTTTATTAATTCTTCTTTTGTTAAATTTTCTCCATAATTAAAAGGTATATACAAGTCTGTAACATTTACATATTTTTCAACATCTGTTCCTTTTTTATTTACTTTTGCGCCATTACGGATTGTAGCTTCAACATTTTCTGCTGGTATATAAAGACCTAAACCATCCTTCCAATACGCACCTGCTTCCCACTCCAAATTTGAAAGTATATTATATTCTTCATCAGTTTTCTTCCTTTTTGATGTATATTTCTTCATTTCTTTAGTGAGTGGATGAAGCGGATTAACACACTGACAATTGTGCATAATCAACGGGCTAATACCTTTCCAAGTTACCTTTAAGTTTTTCATAGTTTCATTTCTCCTTTTCTTTTTTGATTTATTTGTCAACACTATATATAGCGTTAAACGCTTATAGTTTTTACAACATACAGTTTCATTTTCCAATGAAATGCGGCTTTCAAATCGTCCTCATAACATATCTATAAGTTTATAAAACACAGAAAATATACTTCTATTCTTGTGCCATAAACATTTTCTTTTATCTCTATTTATCCTTCCACATCTGTTGAAATCTTTCTCTACCTGCTTCTTTTTTCATCAGAAACTTTTCTTGGCGGACAAATTTTCACATATCTTATATTGATATGAGCAATGATAGATCCGTCATTATTTTCTACTATAATTTCCACATCATCTGGATGTTTCTGACAATTTTAATAACTTAGTTTTTAAAGCTGTTCCAGATGGAACTGTTACACTAGCATATTCAGCACCTTTCAAACATTCTATGACAAACTCATTCATTTAAATATACCTCTCTTTCTAAGCGCCATCTTTATTATCCCTGCAATATCGATCAAAATCTTGTTTCATATGTACAAAATTCTTTTTTTGATTAATAAAATATGTATTATTTTTTTCTGCATATTCTTTAAGCCAACTATCTAAATCTTGATCTGTTTTATATGAATATGCTACCATTGCTAACAATGACAGTTCATTTTCTGCATCCAATAACTTTGATCCATCCCTGATAGATCTTTCTTTTAAATCATTTAACGTTTCAATATAAACTTCTAAATCATCTTTAACAGAACACTTATCAACTCCAAGATTCTCTGATATAAATATTCCAGCATCAGTTATTTCATTATCTGAATTTTCTATATGCAAAAAGCCATACATTAAACTTATAAGCCCTTTTACTTTTCCAAATACAATTCTTTTATCTCTCGTATTTTTGTTTTTATAAGTATCGATAAATAAATTGCCGTCTAATTCTAACGTTTCTAAAGAAGCATTTATGTAGTTTACAAATTCTTTGAAACGTTCTGCTGGAAGGCCAAGTGTTTTGAATTCATCAAACACTGCAAACCAAACAGGAGAATTAGTTGTGGTAAAGACAGATTTAATCTCTTTATCAACAATTCCACAAAGCTGATGGAGCGTATGTTCCAGTGAATCAAACATGATGTTTGTCACATGTTCATTAATATATGAGTATGAATCTTTTACATCTTTCTTCCAGTTTTCTATAAAATTACATGCCATAATGCTTTCAACAACAACTTTATCTATATCTCCTTTGATCTTATTTTTTTCCGTATACTTTCCATAACAGTCTTTGAAGAATGGGTGTTTTTCACTGATATCCTTAATACGATTTGCAACATCAATATCAATACCAGTAAATTCATATTGGCTTTTGTTCATGCCCTCTTGGTTATTGTAATTTCTGATATGATATGCAATCTGATCGTCTGTGCAATTAAAGTACGTGGTAACATTTATATTAAACTTATTAAATCGATCCTTCAGGAATTGAGGAAATTCACTGAACTTTTTCCCAATAACATTGAAAATTTTTTCTTCAAACAGGGCATCTCCTTCTTCATCCAATAAAATATTTCCATCATTATCATGCTTATACTCTCTGTATGGAATTTCATAAAATTCAGCTCCATCAATTTTTACAACAATTCCATCTGCTCGAAAAAGCTCTGAATATGATAATCTTTGCAACCCGTCTATTAGATGGGATTTCTTTTTCCCTTTAACTGTTTGCTCACAAATTACAATTTCTGGAATAGGTTGTCCATTCAAAACTCTGGTAAGAAATTTGTTTTTTTGTCTTTCTGTCCATTGAAACGGTTTTCTCTGTAAGATATGTTTCTTATTAATTTTTCCATCTCTCATATCATCTAACAGACCTCCAAGAGGGAATTTATCCATTCTATAATTATCTGTCACGTCAATAGGTATTATGTTGTCCATTTTATTATATTCCTCCTTGCATCTGTTAGATCGTTTCGTAAATAATGCTATATTTTCATTCATTCTGGCATTATTCATATGGGCACTATATTCTTTTTCAGTCAATTTCAATTTTTCTTTTATTATAGAAACTGAAACATCATTCATTTTCATCTCAACAATCTTTCTCGTAATTTTAGGTAAACTATCGAGATATTTTTCTATTTTTTCATCATAAAAATTGTAGGTATCACTTTCAAAAATTTTTTCCATATTAAAATCGGATTGTAATGTATCTCCTAATGTTTTTCCATTTTCATCACCAATTGGCATATCTATAGAAACTGTAGGAATATATTCTTTCTTTTTTACGATATTTCCATTTTCATCTTCATCCTCAACTTCAAGAATAATTTGTCTCTTTCCCCTATTCTTATCAGTCATTTCTTTCCAAACAGCCCTCTTTATTACACCCACAAAAAAATCTAGAGGTGTCTTTCCTTTTGTCGGATCATATTTTTTGTTATAAATTGCAATAGCTATTTCTTGTCCAGCTCGTGAGTAAAATCCATCATAATCTTTTTGAGACAAACCCCCAAACTTCGCCATTTCTTTATTACAAATCCGCTTTAATTTATATTGGTTATTATCATACAGTTGTTGAATTGTTTTTTCTATCTCGTAGTTCATATAAAACACACCCAATCCGATTTAATATGTATTATTATTTTATAATTTTCCCATAAACTTTTTCATACACTCTTGAAAATTAGGTTCTTTTGTGTAAATCTTATCTCCACACTTTTTACACTTATAAAACCTCTTGTATCCTTTATCTTTAATGTTCTTTTTAGGATAATATTCCGTTCCAGTTTTCATTACAATCATACAATCCTTACACAACATTATCTGTATTATCCTCCTCAACTACTCGATATGCAAACTTTCTTTTTGCAAGACCTAAAACTGCTTTATTAACAACTTCTCTGTCAAGATTTCTAAAATCCATTCGTAAAATATTGTTGATAATTATCCATTCATCTTTAGCCATCCTTCTTTTATCAACAATATCTTTTACATCACGATATTTAAGATAACCTCCGCAAGCATTCTTTTTCTTTTCTATTTCTACTTCATGCAACCAATTACTGACCGCACGATCATAGTTGGAGATAATATTATTTAATTCGTATTTCCGCTTTTGTGCTTCTTTTAAAATATCATCGCAAATTCCAAACTTTTCTACCCACTCTAATATTTCATCAGGTATTATGTAATTGTCATTTCCTATTATTTTTTCTTCTGACTTCTTATCTACTTCATTCCTCTGTGATATATCTGGAACTGGATCAACTATAAAATTTAATCTTTTTAACGTTTTAGGCAATCCATTAAGAATATTCTTGGCTTTAGAATATTCAAATAATGATTTCTCATGTTCTGCACATGTAACAGGACTTCCATTTTTATTAAGTCGTATATACACATTCTTATGATTTTTAATCACATAATCCATTTCTTATTGTTCCTTTCTTATAAATTCCCTAAAAATGGGTATAAAAAATACAGTGTGCTCGAAACACTGATTTAATAAAGTTTTATATAAATATTAAGTATAAAAGAAATATATTTACACTTATCCCATAACAATCAATATTTTATATTTAGTTTTCCACTCTCTAATTATGAAAAATTTTGCAGAATCGCAAGAAAAACTCAAATCAACTTGACTTACAACATTAAATTATGTAATAATATCATAAGCGCAATTCTGCGTTAATTATGTAAGAAGACCTGTCCATTTCAGAGGTGCTCCAACACCGTTTGTATGTTTGGATAGGTCTTTCGTGTATGTTGACAATTGTTATTATAGAACGTTTGTTTGTATTTGTCAATAGTTTTTATCGAACGTTTGTTTTGAGCTTTATTCCAATTGTGGAAATAAAATATTATGAATAATATTTTTCTCTTTTAATACTCCATACAATGATAAAGTTCCAAAAAAATCATTATTTTGATATAATATATTGTCTGCTTTTCTAATTAATTCTTCTCCATTCTTTTTCTCAATTTTTCTAGGAATATCATGAACATAAGTTTTTCTATTAATGACCGATAAAACAACCATATCATTTTCATCCATATGTTCCATTAATTTATACGCTTCTTTGACTGAGCATACTATCTCCATTATGCTAACACCTCTTCCCAATTAATATTTTCTCCAAAGAAAAATGTATTAAAGCATACTTTATTAACACTATTTCTCTGTTTTTTATCTGATATATTTCCTAATTTTTTAATTACCTCTTCTTTGCATATTGTTTGAGGTTGCTCACCTAAAATCATTGAATACATTGACAAACCTGTTTCTGATCTTGCTTGTAAGCATCCATGAACTGGGAGATGCTGCTTTTTTATAATATGAGTCAAAGGCATAACCGTAATGATACTTGCGTTTGTTGTGCCTTTCTCATTACTTACAATTATATATGGTCTTCTCTTTTTCTGAATAGAGCCAGTGCCATAATCTAATTCTGCCTCTATAATATCGTATCTATGAAGCTCCATATGTATCCTCCTCTCTCTTAATATGTATCTAATTTTGCCTTTGATATTTCATATATTACCACTTTAGGACTATATTGTCAACATTATAATCTTAAAATTGTATTTATTTTTTTAACATTATATGGTAAACTATATATTGTTAAGAATGGAGGTATTAATTATGCGTTTAAATATAAAATCTAAAGTAGATGAAAAGGGAATGAATAAACACCAGTTTTCAAAATTAATTCAATTAGGATATACAGCAACCTGCAATTTATATGAAGGTAAAACAGAACGTATCTATTTTGACACACTAGAAAATATATGTAAGGTTCTCGAATGTAGTCCAAATGACATACTAATATCTGATGATCCACAAATGCAAAGATTACTTATGTATTCCTCTGAATTTAATAAAAGTAAATCTTCCTAAAAACATAATAAATATAAGCAAAATAGTTTAGTTTGGTACTAAATTTTTACTTTACCTATATAAATTATACTACTTTTTTTTTTAAAATCTAGTGGTAATATATACCGGTTTATTTTTTGTATTTTTATTATATAATAGTAAAAAGAGGTGAAATATGTCGAATACACTAACAAAAACTGAATTTGAAATAATGAATTATATTTGGGAAGTTGACAAAGAAGTTACCGCATCCGATATAAGAAAACATTTCTTAAATAAAAATTGGAGTAAACAAACAATCTCAACTTTTCTAAAAAAATTAGTCGATATTGGATTTTTAAAAGTTCACAAAGTATCTGTAGTAAAATATTACTATTCTGCACTCATAAGCAAAAAAGAATATGAGCTTTTACCTGCAAAAATTATTCTTGACAATTTTTATAGTGGTTCCTACGGAAATTTTATTTGTGCTTTACTTCCACCTGACATAGACAAAGACGATATAGCAGAAATAAAACGCATATTGGAAGTCTATGAAAAACGCATTGAGGATAATGCTACTAAATAGTCATTACCCTCAATCGCTTCATTATGTCTTATTTAAATACTTTATACTCTATTGATTTTTATCTTATATCTATTATAATAGTCAATCCATATTTACCTAATTTACACAATACATATTTATAATACAGCTTATAGTTTAAATACAAAAAACATCTCTAATCGCAATTAACATGATTAAATAGTTTTTTCATCTGCTTGACACTAGAAATTCAAAGCTATTCTTTATCATCCTCAATTATTTCCTGATACAAACACCAATCAGAAAATGTACATTTCTTATCTCCATCTAAGACTACCTGTTCACTACAGCAATCATATTTATATTTACAATTTTTTTATGTGTTACAATATTGCATTTTATTACCTCACTTTCTTAAAAACAGTAATTTATTCATCATAATATCCGATCAACAATTGTCCACAATAGACGCATTTTTTTGTATCAGCTGCTGTTCCTGTGCCACAAGTTGGACAATAAAAACACCTACCTATTTCATTCCACTCTATTTGAACAGGTTTATCTTTATCAATACCTTGCTCTTTTAAATATGTTTCATATGACATTATTAGTACCTCCTTATAAAAAATTGTTTCATTATTCCGACATATATTTTATTATATGCTACTATTATAAATAAATCAACAGAATTTAGATCTAGTCAGCTCTGACGCTTAAATTTATGCTTACTTTCTTAGAGCACATCGGATTTCATTTTTTTCATATCCTATGATCCGTACCATCCGATTTAAGCCATAAAATCCCTGTACTCTGTTTCCGTACCTTTTTCTTTATCGTCTAT
>JAAWBG010000149.1 GCA_022792535.1 Lachnospiraceae bacterium | reverse complement strand
GAAAGGACGGCATTTCCTGGTGGCTGAGGATAATGAGATCAATTCCGAAATCCTGATGGAGCTTTTGCGGGGAGAAGGCGTTACCTGCGTGGTGGCCGAGACCGGGCGCCTGGCCGTGGACGCCTTTACTGCCGCAGCGCCGGGAACCTATGACGCCATCCTGATGGATGTGCAGATGCCGGTTATGAACGGCTATGACGCCACCAGGGAAATCCGTGCTTTAGGCAGGGAGGACGCCGCTTCCATCCCCATCATCGCCATGACCGCCAATGCTTTCGCGGAGGACGTGAAGAATGCCCTGGACGCCGGGATGAACGACCATATTGCTAAACCCATAGATATTGAAATCATCAAAAAAGTATTGGGCAAATACCTGTCCCCGCCTGGTTTGCCCGCAGCAGGGCAAAATGATGCCCTAATGCAGGATACCTGAACACAAAAAAGCAAAATGTATACCATATAGCAACAGGGCACTTCTGCCATAGGGAGTAGTATCGGACTGAAAAGCAGAATCAAGATGCCCACTGTTTTAGAAAGCAGGCAGAAAGGAAAGAGACATGAGAAAGGAAAGCAGACAGCTGGCGATTCTTTTATTGGCAGGGGCATTGCTGACGGGGGTGCCGGCATGCGGAAAAAAGCCGCATACAGACGAAAACCTGATTACGAACTCGGGAGACGACAAGAGAGTAGTCAACATGTTTACGCCTATGGAGAAATCCAACCCCAACGCGGAAAACTCTGCCAGGACTGCCCAGGAACTGACTGTCATTGCCGCCGAAAAGGCCCTGGGCGTACAGGTGGAATACAGGACCTACACTGCCGAAAACTATCAGGAGAAAACCTATGATGAAGTATTGATGGACAGGGTCCGGAGCAATATGGACGATATCTATCTTCTGAATCCGGACACCCTGTTGCTGTTGGGTTCCGAAGGCCAACTGGCAGATCTGTCCGGCCTGGAAAATGCCAAAAACCTACGGGATGTGGTGCGGGTTGCCAATACAGTAGACGGAAAACTGTTAGGCATTCCCCAAGAGGTGGTAGCCTACGGCCTGTTTGTGAACAAAGAT
>JAAWBG010000098.1 GCA_022792535.1 Lachnospiraceae bacterium | reverse complement strand
GCTTTCTTTGGATATGCGCAGGCAGCCGGTCAGGACGGCAAATTCCAGGCTGTCGTTAGTCTTGAGCGCCTGGCCAAACAGGCTCCGTATCAAGAACGCCATCTGGTCGTAGTAGCCATGCTCGGATGCTTTCGCCAATGGCACATCGTATTCGTCAATCAGGATGATGGCTTTCTGTCCATAATATTCCTCCAGAAGCCCTGTCAGGCTGCGCAGGCTGGAATAAATATCTGCATCATCCATATTTTCTGTTAGGAGGGACGCCAGCGCTTCTTGTTCTTCCTCGCCAAGCATTTTCCTATCCATCCGTTTTTTTTGGCGTCCTGCCTCTTCCTTTATTGTTTTTATAAGCATCCGGCGCGCTGTGGGATAAGAATCTGCACAGATATCCTTTAAGGATATGGAAATCACTGGGTATTTGCCCATATATTTTCCGCACAGCTCTGTTTCCCTGGCAATTTCCAGGCCCTCGAAAACCTGCGGGCTGCAGCCATACTCGAAAAAAGCTTTCAGCATGCTCATGTTCAGGCTCTTGCCGAAGCGGCGGGGGCGGGTGAAGAGGGTCACTTTTCCCTTCTTCTGGATTAGGTCGCGGATGAGGCCTGTCTTATCCACATAGTAGTAGCCTCCAGTCCGAATTTCTACAAAATCTTCCGCACCGACCAAAATCTCTTTTCTCCTGGCTCTGTCCATTGTGGCCTCCTTTCTGGCCTCTGCAAAGTAAAGCGGCTAATACCGGCATATTCCATTACCGTAATATGTCAGGCGGTTTTGGCTGCCATACCAGATGCATCTTCGTTAAAGGCCGGCTCTACCGCAGCTCTTTCTCCAACACAACCTTGCACCTTTTCTTCCAACAGGCGATCCCATATTTGAAGATGGTCTGTATGCCTTGGTCGTACAGGAATTCATCGTATCTTAGCCGCTTAATCTGACCCAAAGCCTCCTGGCAGGCAGATTCAAGGTTCTCGCTTTGGGGGTATTTGACTTCTATGATAATCCCTGTGCGTTCCTCTTCTATTACGATTACGATATCACTGTAGCCTTCGCCGGTTTCCCGGTTCGAAGCGACTGTCCAGCCTTCCTTAAAGCTGAGGAAGCCCAGCAGGATGCCGTGGCAGAAGTTCTCTTTCAGGCTGTTCCGGATAGAATAGTCGTGGATGCTGACGGTCTTCCTTAAATATGCCTGGAAGCGCCTTTCTACTTCTGCGGCATCCCCTTCCTGGACTGCCGTACAGAAGGCTTCCATGGCCGCGCCATTTTTCTGGACTGCTTCCTGGAAATACTGGATGAGCTGCCGGGCGAAGATTTCCTGGACTTCTTTGTTGGGGATCGCCAGGCTAAGCCTGCCATCCCCTGCCTGGCCGCGGCTGGTAAGGTAGCCAGTGGCTAAGAGGATACTCCACATATTTTCCATGGAACTATATAGGTCACGGTATGTCAGGTCCTGATGGATTTCCTTGGCCACGGCCCCGCCAGCGGCCAGCTGCTCCATCTCATGCCTGGCGAAGCTTTTCTCAGACATTTGGATGAAGGTGCAGATGATATCGTTACCGCTGGTATTGATCCAATAGTTCTGCGGCATTTCCTCGCCTTCCCCATAGAAGCTGTCACAGTAATTAAGAACATCCCAGGGACAGTATACGTTTGTGCTGCCGAACTGGTAGCCATCGTACCATTCCCTGACTGCCTCATAGCAGTGGGCGCAGCCATAATATTCCAGGAGTTCCCTCACCTCCTGGTCTGTGAAGCCAAAGTATTGGCTAAAGCGCCTATTGGTGAGGGAGAATACCTTGAGGTTATTCAGGCCTGTGAAGACGCTTTCTTTGGATATGCGCAGGCAGCCGGTCAGGACGGCAAATTCCAGGCTGGCATTGGTCTTGAGCGCCTGGCCAAACAGGTTCCGTATTAGGAGCAGCATCTGGTCATAGTAGCCACGCTCGGACGCTTTCGCCAATGGCACATCGTATTCGTCAATCAGGATGATGGCTTTCTGGCCGTAGTGCTTATGGAGCAGGCTGGAAAGTGTCTGAAGGCTTGCGTTTAAAACAGCGTCTGGTATGGAAAACATTTCTTTATTTTCCCTGTCCACTGTGATCAGCTGGCGGTATAATGCCTTTTCACTTTCTGTCAGCCTGCTGCTTTGCAGGAGGAACTGGAATCGGAGCGCCTCATTGCCAATGATGGCGCACACCTGGGAACGGGCTGACGCAAAATCTTTTTCCTCCGCACTCTTTAAACTTACAGAAATCACTGGAAACCTGCCCATATATTTTTCGCACAGTTCTGTTTCCTCTGTAATTTCCAGGCCTTCGAAAACCTGCGGGCTGCAGCCATACTCGAAGAAGGCTTTCAGCATGCTCATGTTCAGGGTTTTGCCGAAGCGGCGGGGGCGGGTGAAAAGGGTCACTTCCCCCTTCTTCTGGAGCAGGTCACGGATGAGGCCTGTCTTATCTACATAGTAGTAATCCCCAGTCCGAATTTTTATAAAATCTTCCGCACCGACCAAAATCTCTTTTCTCCTTACCCTGTCCATTGTGGCCTCCTTTCTGGCCTCTGCAAAGTAAAGCGGCTAATACCAGCATATTCCATTACCGTAATATGTCAGGCGGTTTTGGCTGCCATATCAGATGCATTTTCGTTAAAGGCCGGGCCCTACCGCAGCTCTTTTTCCAACACAACCTTGCACCTTTTCTTCCAGCAGGCGATCCCGTATTTGAAGATGGTCTGTATGCCTTGGTCGCGCAGGAATTCACCGTACCTCATCTGCCCTATCTGCCCCAGGGCTTCCTGGCATGCGGCCTCAAGATCCCCGCTTTGGGGATATTTGACCTCTATGATGACCCCTGTGCTTTCCTCTTCTATTACGATTACAATATCGCTGTAGCCTTCGCCGGTCTCCCGGTTCGAAGCGACTGTCCAGCCTTCCTTAAAGCTGAGGAAGCCCAGCAGGATGCCGTGGTAGAAGTTCTCTTTGAGTCTGTTCCGGACGGAATAGTCATGGATGCTGACGGTTTTCCTTAAATATGCCTGGAAGCGCCTTTCTACTTCTGCGGCATCCCCTTCCTGGACTGCCGTGCAGAAGGCTTCCATGGCCGCGCCGTCTTTTGTGGCTGCTTCCTGGAAATACTGGATGAGCTGCCGGGCGAAGATTTCCTGGACTTCTTTGTTGGGGATTGCCAGGCTGAGCCTGCCGTCTCCTGCCTGGCCGCGGCTGGTAAGGTAGCCGGTGGCGAAGAGGACACCCCACATGTTTTCTATTGAATCATATAAATCGCGGTATGTCAGGTCCTGGCGGATTTCTTTTGCCACAGTCCCGCCAGAGAGCAGCTGCTCCATCTCATGCCTGGCGAAGCTTTTTTCAGACATTTGGATGAAGGTGCGGATGATATCGTTGCCGCTGGTGTTGATCCAATAGTTCTGCGGCATTTCCTCGCCTTCCCCATAGAAGCTGTCACAGTAATTAAGAACATCCCAGGGACAGTATACGTTTGTGCTGCCGAACTGGTAGCCATCGTACCATTCCCTGACTGCCCCATAGCAGTGGGCGCAGCCATAATATTCCAGGAGTTCCCTCACCTCCTGGTCTGTGAAGCCAAAGTATTGGCTAAAGCGCCTATTGGTGAGGGAGAATACCTTGAGGTTATTCAGGCCTGTGAAGATGCTTTCTTTGGATATGCGCAGGCAGCCGGTCAGGACGGCAAATTCCAGGCTGTCGTTAGTCTTGAGCGCCTGGCCAAACAGGCTCCGTATCAAGAACGCCATCTGGTCGTAGTAGCCATGCTCGGATGCTTTCGCCAATGG
>JAAWBG010000083.1 GCA_022792535.1 Lachnospiraceae bacterium | reverse complement strand
CGCAATTGTGCTCGGCGCAGCAAACCGTCCAAGGTCTACGTTCCACTTCGGTCCGCGCTAAACGGACATCCACAGGATGTCCAGCGCCCCTCATGAGTGAGGGATTCAGGGAGTTGAAGCGGACCTGTCCGCTTTGTTCTTTCCACCAGCCTTCCTTAAACTGCAAAATCAAATACCTGAAATACCCTTCAAATGAATAACTGTCCTTTTTTCTGGAAATCCTTTTCTATATCTGATTGGACTTTTCTCCTGTTTTTAAAAAAATACATAATTTTTCTCTCTGTACTTATTTTTGTACACATAAATCAGTTGCAAAATCAAAAAAACATGTTACATTTATAATCAGAATGTTTATTTTAAAGGAGGACTTCAGAACTATGGGTAAAAATATGCAAGGTTTCGGTATGATGATCAGCAAGTTGAAAAAGAATCCCAAAAGGATCGTATTTACAGAGGGCAGCGATCCTCGTATCTTGGAGGCGGCTTCCCGTCTGCTGGCTTCCTACTTCCTAACCCCTCTGCTGGTGGGAAACAAAACAGAAGTGGAAGACGCAGCAGAAGAATACGGTTACAATATCCGGGGAGCTGAAATCATCGACCCTGAACATTTTGAAAGTATAGATGAAATGGCAGAGGCTCTCTGCGAACTTCGAAAAGAGAAAAACATGCAGCCGGAAGAGGCCCGCAAACTCCTTCGTCAGGGAAATTATTTCGGCACCATGCTGGTAAAGATGGGATATGCAGACTGTCTTCTGGGCGGCGCAACTTATACAACTGCCGATACCATCCGCCCGGCTCTCCAGTTGATCAAAACCAGCCCTGGACACAGCATTGTATCTTCCTGCTTTATTCTGGTACGTCCTTCTGCTACCGGTGAAAACGAAGTACTTGCCATGGCCGACTGCGCCATCAACATTAAACCCAGCGAAGATGAATTAGTGGAAATTGCTATTGAGGCAGCCGACTGCGGCCAGCTTTTCGGTATCCAGCCTAAAATCGCCTTTTTAAGTTACTCCACCCTAGGTTCTGGAAAAGGAGAAGATGTGGATAAAATGCGCAATGCAGCTCTCAAGGCAAAAGCAAAGCGCCCAGACTTGCCTATCTCCGGCGAAATGCAGTTTGACGCTGCTGTTTCTCCCCGTGTGGCTCGTACTAAATGCCCGGATGACGAAGTTGCAGGCCATGCAAACGTCTTCATTTTCCCGGATATCAATTCTGGTAATATCGGTTACAAGATTGCCCAGCGTATGGGTAACTTCGAAGCCTATGGCCCAATCCTGCTTGGATTGAAATCCCCCATCAACGACTTGTCCAGAGGATGTACCGCCGATGAAGTATATTCCATGGCAATCATTACTGCCGCTCTGGTGGACGAAGAGGAAGAGATTCCCGCTTGAAAAGAATTTCGTAAAACAAAATTCCCCGCCGCAAATGCGTCGCTTTAGCGACATATTTCCTTTGCATTTGCGTGCGCATCTTTGTTTTTTTATTCTAATATAGGAAGACACTTGTCACACTGAAGTGTGGCAAGTGTCTTCCTATATTAGAATAAAAAACCTGCACCCTTTTCCTCCTCTGCACATATAATAAACTAACTGATATATGTGCAAGGAGTTCAAGGATGTATTCATCATGTAAATTGAGCAACGTTGCTAAAAACTATCTGAATACATTTCACTGTATTCTGGACGAAATGATTCGCGGCATGACGGAAGCCGAGCTATCCAACAGCATTTCTTATAACTTCATCATTCAGATGATCCCTCACCATCAGGCAGCAATTGAAATGTCCCAAAATATTCTACAGTATACCACTTACATCCCTTTACAGGAAATCGCATGCAATATCATTGCAGAACAGACAAAAGGCATTGAAAAGATGCAGGAGATTCAATGCGCCTGTGGAATACGCAAAAACTGCAGCCAGGATCTCTGCCTCTACCAGCGCAGGATGGACCAGATTATGCAGAACATGTTTTCAAAAATGTCCTGCACCCCGGATACAAACCAGATCAACGCTGATTTTCTCCAGGAAATGATCCCCCATCATATAGGCGCAATTGAGATGGCTAAAACAACATTACAATACGATATTTGTCCTCAGTTAAAACCCATCCTGGATGAAATCATAATCTCTCAGCAGAAAGAAGTGCAGCAAATGCGCTGTCTGCTGCGAAGCAGAGCCTGTGACGTATGCTGAATCCAGCCCGCCCTTTATGGTCTCCAAAAAAGAGAAGGCAGCGTAATCATTGCAGCCTTCTCCTTTTCTATTTTATTCTTTCTTACCCTTTCACACTTCCCAGAGCCACTCCCTGCACAATAAATTTAGACAGACAGAAATAAACAATCATAACTGGGAAAATAGAAATTGCAATCAGCATATATACCTGACCCATATCAAATTTCAAGAAATCCGCGCTTCGAAGCTGTGCAATCAAGATCGGCAGCGTCTTCTTTTCCGCAGAATTTATAATCAGGGAAGGAATAAAATAATTATTCCAGGAAGTCACAAATGCGAAAATTGCCTGAACTGCCAGCGCTGGTTTCATAATATGCATGACAATGGTATTAAAAGTGTAAAACTCTCCCGCACCGTCAATTCTCGCCGCTTCCACAATCTCCAGCGGAAGGGAACTCTGCATATACTGTATCATAAAGAAAAACACCACTGGAGCCGCCACTGCCGGCAGAATCAACGGAATAAAACTGTCGATCAAATTCATTTTTCTCATAAGATTCACAAATCCCAGTGCAGATACCTGTGTGGGAATCGTCATGATCATCATGATAAATGTAAAGGCCGCTTTTTTCAACTTGAACTCATATACATGAATGGCATAGGCTGTCAAAGCTGAAAAATAAGTGGTCAGCACCGCGCTGACTGCCGCCACAAACAAACTGTTGAAAATTCCTTTCAGTACTGGCAGATTCTTGTTGGCCATCAAATTATGAAAGTTAATCAGAAAAGCCTTCCCTGGCACGGCTGAAAATCCCTTCTGGATATCTGTATGGGCCCGGGTCGCATTGATCAGCAGCACATAGAAGAAAAACAGACACAATATCGTCAAAAAGACCAGTACCAGATAAGCAATCGCTCTTCTGATATGAAGTACAATCATTCCTCTCTCACGTTCCATTGTCCTTCCTCCTTTACTCTTTCGTCCTGTCTACCATACTGCGGTAAACAAACACACTCAACACTGCAGTAATTACAAACAAGATCACAGATAACGCGCCTGCCATTCCATAATTTTTACTGTACAGATGTTTGTTTAGATACATAATCAAAGTCATAGCCGCCCGGTCTGGTCTCCCGTCTCCGGCAGTCAATACCTGAGGCACGTCAAACATCTGCAGGCCGCCGATCATGGAAGTAATCAGCACATACAGCAGGATGGGTTTTAACAGCGGAAGCGTAATCTTGGTAAAGATATCAAAGGGCTTCGCCCCGTCTACCTGGGCCGCCTCAAACAATCCCACATCAATTCCCATCATACCGGCCATCAAAAGAATCGTGGTATTTCCAAACCACATCATAAAGTTCATCAATCCCACCAGCCCTCTGGCTCCCCAGACATTAGACAGATATCGGAAGGGTTTATCTATCAGCCCCAGATTGATCATAATACTGTTAATGGGACCATTATCTGAAAATAAGGTAAAGATCAACATAGAAAATGCCGCCGCCATAATCAAATTGGGCATATAGATCACTGTCTTAAACAACCCCTGAGCTTTCAATCTCAGGCGAAGATCGGTAAACCAGGCTGCCAAAAGCAGCGATATTATAATCTGAGGAATAAATCCTATCAACCACATAATAATTGTATTGCCTGTATATTTTAACAAATCACCATTTTGAAACAGCGATTTGAAATTTTCAAGTCCAACAAATCTCGGTCCGATCTGTGTCAGCCCGGACATATAGTTCTCAAAAAGACTGTTATAAAATGTAGAAATCAACGGTATCAGTTGAAATACAAAATATACCAGGAAAAACGGTATCAGGAAGATATAGCCCCATTTGTTATAACGAACCACCTTGGATTTTTTCTTATTCGTACTTGCTGCCATTTCTATCCCTCCTGTTTCGCATCTCTGTGTCAGCAAATCACAGCTTCTGCTCTGGACCAATCTCTGCAAAATGGCTGCCCCAAAGCCCACTATCTTATGTCGCTTTCAGGCAGCCTTTGCAGTGATTCAGGTATTCAATTATCTTCGTTACCCAAATCCTATCTATTTATTCTAACTCTCATTCCCTGTATCTTAATTATTCGTCATAAGTTAATTCTGGGTATTTTTCCACTGCTGCTTTGTAGAAGTTTTTCAGCGCTGTTTCCTTGTCTACATTTCCATCAAAATAATCATGGAATGCAGTTTGGAAATCTTCATTTAATCCCTGGTCGTATGGAGAGGTATTGCTCATATCAATCTTAGGCGCTGCTTCTGCAAACAGTGCAATATGATTCTGTCCGCCTAAGAAATCTGATGCGTAATCGCTGGCTGCAAGTTCGTTCATTGCCTCCTCATTGTTGGTGTAATCCTGTGTATCTTTGGTAATCTGAAGCATAGTCTCTTTGTCACAGGTCATACGCTGCATAATATTTTTTACTAATTCTGCATTGTCAGTTCCTGCTGCTGCACATAACCAAGATCCGCCCCAGTAATAGCTCTGAGGTCCCTGGCATACTGCATAATCGCCATAAATTCCATTTCCAACCTCTTCTTTTCCACCGTCATCTACCGCTGTCTCTAAAGAATTTCCAAGAAGTGTGAAGTTAATGCCCCAGGTAGAATAAAAGAATCCAAATACATTTCCTTTCGGTCCCTGATCTGCCTGCCATCCATCATCCCACAGGATTGTCTTGTTATTGTAGCCTTTGTCTGTATAATCTTTCGTCTGGTCTACCCACTTCATAATGTTCTCATCTACCACAATTTTATTGTCTGCATCTACCCATGGGCCGGACACGTTGTTAGAAAAGGTACGGTAAGAATCATCATAACCAGACAGCATTTTATAACCTTTTGCAGAGGCCTGTTCTGCCACTGCGTCAAACTTATCCCAGTCAGCCAAGGCTGCCTGAACTTCTGCCGGATCATCTGTTCCCAATACCTCTTTTGCAATGGAACGTCTGTATGCAAACAATCCTGGCGTTGCCTGCCATGAAGTCGCCTTTAATTTTCCATCTTCGGAAGTTACGATATCCTGCGTATACTGATACTGTCCTGCAAGATCTTCGTCTGTCAAACCGATATCTGCCTTAATATCCAAGGTGTACTCACTGTCCACATATTTTGATGCATAATCTGCCTCGATCAAAAACAGATCAATCTTGTCATCTGCCGCTGCATTTTCCTGATTCAGTAAAGTCTCATCTAATTTGTTCTGATATGCATTGTCTTTACTAGGTGTAATCACCCATTTTACTTCCACATCATCCGGAACCAAATCTTTTGCATATTTTTCAAATAATCCCTGGAACTCTTCATTCCATCCATAAATATTCAGAACTTTTCCTTCTCCGCTTTCGTTTTCAGAAGACGTTTCCTCCTTCTGATCTTCTGCTGCATTGCTTTCTTCTTTAGTGTCCCCCGCATTATTGTTGGATGCCGGCTGATTTCCGCCGCTGTTTCCGCATCCAGCCAAGGCTGCCGCCGTCATACTGATACACAGTACCATACTTAAAATTTTCTTCTTCATAGTAAAATCCTCCTTCTTAAAATGTTTTAACTCACTGGTATACTTCCTACGGACTGCCCGTTTAAAAGCTTCCCATCTATAACGACTCTCGTTACAAGAGTAGTTTTCGGTTTCTCAATTTTACGAATCAGGTGAATGGCCGCCTGTTTTCCAATCTCTTCCGTCTTCTGACGGATCGTAGTTAATTTGGGATGAAGCAGCTGGGAAACTTTACTTCCGTCATAACCTGCAATGGAAATGTCCTCTGGAATCCGAAGTCCTGCTTCTAAGATCACATTCCATCCTCCGATCAGCGACGTATCATCTGGATATAAAATACAGGTGGGCGCTTCCTCCATAGATAATAACTCTCTGGTATATTTGGCTGTTCCTTCCGTTTCAAGATATTCGGCCTCCTTCACATAACCCTCCGGCACTTCAATTCCCAGCCGATCCATCATCTGATAAAAACTGGCCAGACGCTCTCTGGTAACATAAGAAAATTTCTGCCCATGAATGTATGCGATCTTTCGATGCCCTTTGTCATAAATGTATTGAATCAACTCCTCCATTCCTTTTACATTATTAGAACTTACCGCACTGCAGTTCTGATGCAGATAGTCGATGGTAACCACCGGTATGTGTGTGTTGTTCAGCAGCTGCTGCACCTCTGGATGGTTAAAATCCACGCACACAACCACAACGCCCTCAAAATTTCTAGATCTGCAATGCTCTAAATAAGACATTCTCTTATGTTCAGAATAAGTATTGATAAAGGTAAGATCATATCCCAATCTCTCTGCTTCTTCTTTGATTCCCTGAAGGACTCCTGAAAAATATTCATGTGTGAGACCTCTGTGGGCATCGTCTTGAAACAGAATCCCCAGATTATAGGATCGTTTCGTTTTCAGTACCCTTGCCGCTGAATTAGGTGAATATCCCATCTCGGCTGCAATTCTCTTTATTTTTTTTCTAGTCTCTTCCCCAATATCCTTCTGATCATTCAAAGCTTTACTTACTGTGGCGATGGATACTCCACATCTTCCGGCAATATCTTTCAAAGACACCATGCTTTACGCTCCTTTAACTGCAGCTTTTACTTAATCGTTTTCGTAACTAAACTATACTATTCTTTTTCAAAAAATGCAAGATACATTTTACATTTTCAACATTATTCACATTTTTTTCTCTTTATTTTTGTATGTTTTTTATATTTCTATTTTTTCTTTTTCCTTAATATATGTGATAAATTCCAATTTTCTTCCCTCTTTCTTTTTTGCTTTTTGGGTATAACAAATTTTAGCTAAATCCGGTTCCGTCCAACCTCCTTTTTACAAATATTTCTCTATATACCGATTTATTTTTACATAAAATCTTCTTATTTTTGTAAAATTTCTGTTGCTTTTTTCTTTTGTATCGTCTATACTCAACGTAACTCCTTTTCTTAAACGTTTTCGTATTTCTAAAAATACAGAATTAGATACAGGAGGTTTTTCTTATGAAATTTGGTTACTTTGATGATGAGAAACGAGAATATGTGATCACTTCTCCCAGGACGCCTCTGCCCTGGATCAATTATCTTGGATGCGAGGATTTCTTTTCTCTCATATCCAACACCTGCGGCGGTTACAGCTTCTATAAGGATGCAAAACTTCTGCGTCTTACCAGATACCGTTACAACAATGTACCCTTTGACAGCAACGGCCATTATTACTATATCAAAGAAGGGGATACTGTCTGGAATCCCGGATGGATGCCTGCCAAGACAGAATTAGATGATTACCGTTGCCGCCATGGACTGGGATATTCCGTCTTTGAGAGCAGCAAGAATCAGATTTCTGCCTCTCTCACCGCTTTCGTTCCCATAGGCGATTCCTGTGAAATCAACCAATTGGCTTTGACCAATCAGGGGGATACAGCTAGAGAATTTTCTCTTTTTTCTTATGTGGAATTCTGTCTCTGGAACGCTATGGATGATATGACAAATTTTCAGCGCAACTTCAGCATCGGTGAGGTAGAGGTACATGGTTCTGAAATCTACCACAAAACAGAATACCGGGAGCGGCGGAACCACTATGCTGTCTATACAGTAAACACAGAGATAGAAGGCTTTGACACAGACCGGGATACTTTCCTTGGAACATACGGAGATAATTCCGCCCCTGCTGTTGTTATGTCCGGGCAATCTGGCAGCTCCATCGCCAGCGGCTGGGCCCCCATAGGTTCCCATCACATCAAAGTCACTTTAGCGCCTGGGGAAAGAAAAGAATTTGTATTTTTATTGGGATATGTAGAAAATAAAAAAGAAGAAAAATGGTCTGGCTTAAACCAGATCAACCGAAAGCCGGCTCTGGCTCTTTTGGAAAAATACAATACTTCCGCCAAAGCAGAAAACGCCTTGAATAGATTAAAGGCTTACTGGGAACAGCTTTTAAATCACTTTACCCTCTCCTCCTCTGAGGAAAAGCTAAACCGTATGGTCAACGTATGGCATCAGTACCAGTGTATGGTCACCTTCAACATGTCCCGGTCTGCCTCTTACTTCGAGTCTGGGATTGGACGAGGCATGGGGTTCCGGGATTCTTGTCAAGACCTGTTAGGATTTGTTCACTTGATTCCAGATCGGGCAAGAGAACGTATTTTAGACATTGCCGCCACTCAATTCGAGGATGGAAGCGCTTATCACCAATACCAGCCTTTGACGAAAAAAGGAAATTCTGATATCGGAAGCGGTTTCAACGACGATCCCCTCTGGCTGATTGCCGCCGCCGCCGCTTATTTGAAGGAAACCGGCGATTACTCCATTTTGAAAGAATCTGTTCCTTACAACAGCGATCCTTCCAAAGCCACAGACTTTATGGAACATTTAAGGCGCTCCTTCCACTACACTGTGGAGCATCTAGGCCCTCATAATCTGCCTTTGATCGGACGTGCCGATTGGAATGACTGTTTAAATCTAAACTGTTTCTCAGAAGAACCTGGAGAATCCTTTCAGACCTTCGGCCCCTCGGAAGGTCCTGTGGCAGAATCTGTATTTATCGCTGGAATGTTTGTGCGCTATGGCAGAGATTATGTACAGATCTGCAGAGATTTAGGGCTCGAACAGGAAGCCGGCAAAGCTGAGACTGCCATTCAAAAGATGGAAGAGGCTGTCCTAACCTCTGGCTGGGATGGAGAATGGTTCCTGCGGGCTTATGATGCTCACAGTAAAAAAATCGGCTCCAACGATTGTGTGGAAGGCAAAATCTTTATTGAGCCCCAGGGATTCTGCGTTATGGCTGAAATCGGAAAAGAACAAGGATATTGTAACAAAGCTCTGGACTCTGTGGAGAAATATCTTGACACAAAATATGGTATCGTACTATTACAGCCCTGTTACACCAAATACCATGTAGAACTAGGAGAAATTTCCTCTTATCCTGGCGGATATAAAGAAAATGCAGGTATTTTCTGTCACAACAACCCCTGGATCTCCATTGGGGAGACTGTCATCGGCCGGGGAAACAGGGCCTGGGAAGTGTATACCCGCACTTGTCCTGCCTACATAGAAGATATCAGTGAGATCCACCGGACAGAACCCTATGTCTATTCTCAAATGATCGCTGGTAAAGACGCCCCGAATTTCGGAGAATCTAAAAACAGCTGGCTCACCGGAACAGCCGCCTGGACTTTCTTAAACGTATCACAATTTATTCTGGGCATCCGTCCTGACTATCAGGGACTTACCATCGACCCCTGTATTCCAGCCTTCCTGTCCGGCTTCCAGGTAGATAGAAATTTCCGTGGAATCCGCTACCATATCAGCGTGAAGAATCCTGACCATCAGGAAAAAGGGGTATGCAAACTCCTGGTAAATGGAAAAGAAATTAGCGGAAACACCATTCCTTTTGATGAATCCCTGGTGGATACAGATGTGAAAGTCGTTGTTCTGATGGGAGTATCTGCATAATTCATCTAAATCACTGTATCTGCCCTGGCAAATAATAAAGCTGTGACAATTCCTTTAAGTTCGCGCCTCCTATTGGTCACACTACAATCATAAGCGCCGCAGAACAAGAACTTTATAAAAATTTCCTGTTTTGCGGCGCCTGCTTTTCTTTTATGGATCAATCCACAACTTCTTTCATCTTTTCTGCAATGCGGTTTACAATTTCATCCACCATCTCTGTCTGAGCTGCAATCTCCTCACTGCTTGCTGCAAGAGCCGAAGTTCCCTGATTGATATTGTCGATATTTTTCAAAAATTCAAGGGTCTTGTCATCTAGTTTCTGAATTGCTGGAAGAAGAATCGCGCTCTGTTCTTTGCCTGTGGCAACTGCTTCCTTGGTCTGCTCTGATAGTTCCCGAACACGATTGGCAATTACTCCAAATCCCTTTCCTGCCTCTCCGCTTCTTGCAGCTTCAATTCCTGCGTTCAATGCCAGCATACCTGTTTTGTTAGATATCTTGATAATATCTTCATTCATCTCGTCGTATCCTTGTACTGCATCTGCCACCTGTTTCATGGAATCCCGCAGCATTTCTGTAAAAGAAGACATACTTCCCACTGCCTGAGCAATACTGGTGGCGTCTTCTGCTGAACATTGATTCCCCTCTGCCAACTCTCCCATAGAACTTTTGATCTGCTGAAAATCCTCCATAATCTCTTCATACAGAACTTGTTTTTTCTTCTGGGTCTCTCTCAGCTGTTTTGTAATTTCTCTTAACTGCCTCTGCTCTTCCTCCAATGCATCCTTGCCATAGTGGATACAATTCTCTCTTCGATTCAGCCCAATGGCAACCGCCTCCGCCATCTTGCGGCAGCTCTCGTAACCGCAGGCGCCGCAATCAATCCGACATTTCTCCTGGCTGTCTTTTTTCATGTCTTCAAATCCAGCCTTCACCTGCTGTTCACTTACAGAAACAGCCTTTTTATTTTCCTGATATCTGCAGATAAAATCTTCCAGATTCAATTCCGCAAACTGTACATTAAAATTATCCAGGCGTTTTTCATATGTAATCCATTTGCTCCATGGGCTGATCTTATCCTTCTTTTTATCTCTCTTGCTGGACTTGGCCTTGTTTCTCTGAACATTGATCTCAAAAAGCACGTCGTCGTTCTCTGCTGTCTCCGGTTCCACTCCCGTTCCGTGAAGACATCCATTGGCACAGTTTAAGGCATCCACCATAAAAGGAAGCTGTTTCCCGCTCTTGACACGTTTTACATAGGCGTCTAAAAAATGGTATGCATGGCTCTCCCCTTCAATCTGACGGACCATCACATCTTTTCCCAGGAAATGCTCTACGTTTTCTTTCAATCCTCCTGGCTGGGGATAGACGCTCCCCAGGCCATACTCTAATTCATCTACCCCTTCATAAAAGGATAGATTCACTTCTCTCAATTTATCCATCAAATGGTCAAAGGTCACATTATAGGACACATATTGACGATTATTCGGCCGGCTGATCTCCGACTTCTTGGCAATACAAGGGCTGATAAAGGCCAGCTTGTCCTTAATCTTCATATATTTTCTGACATAGATGGCGGCGCACATCATAGGACTGTGAACAGGCACAATTTTAGGGATTAGCTCTGGAACATATTTCTCAATATAATCCACAATTGCAGGACATGGCTGAGAGATCCCTCCTGTAAAATTGTATTTTGTAATATAATTTAAGTATCCCCAGGTTGTGATATCCGCTCCGAAACTTACGCTGATAATATGATTTGCTCCAAGACTTTTTAAATACCCCAACACCTTGGCATATTCTTTGGGATAATTTGCAATAAATGCAGGAGCCACCAACAGACTGATGGGTTCCCCCTTTTTCAGATCTGCAAAGAATTCCTCCGTATCATCCCTGAAACTTCTCGCATGGTGATGACAGGCGTCAATACATGCGCCGCAATGGATACACGCCTCTCCATTTACATAGATCAGCGGCTTTCCATCTTGTTCCAGGGAATAATTCGCTTCAAAAATCGGACATGCTGAAATACAGTGATTACAGCCAATACACTGATCGTTCGTATACACCAAGCCTGAATTTAGATTGCCAATTTCCATATTACTCCTCCCTATCACTCTTGATTCACATTTTTCATGCTTCCTTATCCTGAGAACCCTTAAGGGGATTGAAAATTTTTTCACACTGTTGTTTTATGTAAATTCTATTATCTTTTTCCATAATTTGCAACTATATTTTTGTATTTTTCCTCTCCCCTAACATCTTTTTCCTCTTCCATTCATAACTTGAAAGAAAAGGATTCTATACTCATGGAAATTTACATTGTCCGCCCTGGCGATACCGTAGATTCCATTGCCAGCGCTTACCATACTTCCGCTCAATCTATCATCTACAATAACCAGTTAGCTTATCCATATCCCCTGGCCCTGGGCCAGGCTCTTCTTCTATCTGCAGAAGAGCCTTCTTCCGACTCAAAATCTTCCGAAAAACCTTTTATTTTTTCTGGAGGTTATGCCTATCCTTTTATCAGCAGATGGGTCTTAGAGCAGACCCTTCCCTACCTCTCAGATCTATTTATTTTTTCTTATGGTTTTACCCCAGAAGGAGAGTTGATCCCTCCTCTTTTAGACGACACTTTCATGATCACTTTGGCAAAAGCCTCTGGAACTGCTCCTATTTTAACTTTAACTCCTTTTGGCCCTACCGGACAATTCAGCAATTATCTAATCTCTCAGATTGTAAATAATCAGTCTGCCCAGCAGCAATTGATTGGAAACCTTCTCTCCCAGATCCAAGAACGGGGGTTTGAAGGGGTGGATATTGACTTTGAGTTTATCCTGCCGGAAGACAAGATTCCATTTGCAGATTTTGTACGAAATGTGCGGACCGCCGTCAATCAGTTAGGCTATCCTGTGTCTGTGGCCTTAGCCCCCAAAACCTCTGACTCACAGACAGGTCTGTTATATGAAGGAAAAGACTATCAGCTCCTGGGGGAAGCTGCAGATTCTGTTTTGTTGATGACTTATGAATGGGGGTACACTTACGGGCCTCCCATGGCTGTAGCCCCTCTCAACAAGGTCCGGGAAGTGGTAGAATATGCTTTGACAAAAATCCCTGCTTCCAAAATCAATCTTGGCATTCCCAATTATGGCTATGACTGGACATTGCCCTTTCTACGGGGCAGCTCTAAAGCAGACACCATTGGAAATATACAGGCAGTTCAAATTGCCATCGCACAAAATGCCTCTATTCAATTTGACGAAGTCTCTCAGTCGCCTTATTTTACTTACATTTTAGATGGATTCACCCATGAAGTATGGTTTGAAGATGTTCGAAGTCTCTCTGCTAAATTTGAATTGATAAAAGAATATAATCTAAGAGGAGCCGGCTATTGGCAGATTATGCAGCTATTTCGGGCAAACTGGCTTCTTCTGGCAGATATCTTCTCTATCAGATAAAATTTCCAAGCAGTTATCCCATAAAAACCTTCTATAAAAATTGCTGTAATATTCTATCACATTCCTTTTAGAATATTACAGCAATTTATAGATCAGTATTCATAATCAATACATGCCCTGCTTTCTTTCCACTGTCCTATCAAACTTCCGAATTTTAAATGTTCTGGATGCTGCTGATATGTATTTAAACCATCTATATCTTTAAAATCACAGATCAGCGCCAATTCGCAATTACTTTTGTCTGCTTTCTGGGAATTACATACTACTTCCATTTTTTCAATAGAAGGAATCAATTCCTTTAATTTTTCTGCCTCTCTTTGAGCTTCCATTGCATTTTCCATGGCTGTCTTACCATTCACTCCATCTTTCAGTTTAAACATTACAATATGTCTGATCATGCAATTTCCTCCTCTTTTCCTATCTCTGGCAGAACCTATTGATATACGAATCCGTATCTTAACAAGAAAGAATCCTGCTTCGCAGGATTCTCCGCCTGCGGCGGGCCGCTCCCGCGGTTCATTTCCTTTCCGCCGCAGTGCGATAAGTCTTTGTTCTCTTAATAGGAAATCCGAAGGAATTTCCTATTAAGAGAACAAAGTGGGCAGGCCACTTCATCTCCCCTAACCCCTCACTCATGAGGGCCTGGACGGTTTGCT
>JAAWBG010000082.1 GCA_022792535.1 Lachnospiraceae bacterium | reverse complement strand
GCGGTTCATTTCCTTTCCGCCGCAGTGCAATAATTCTTTTTTATCTTATAGGAAATCCGTAGGAATTTCCTATAAGATAAAAACAGAGCAGGCCCACTCTAAGACTGGGTCTGCTCTGTATCTTTTTCTTATTCAGAACACTGTTTCTTCCTATTAATTATTCAGCAATATCTGCATACATGAAATGCCAGTATCCATATGCTGAATGCCAGGAACCTGTAATCTTGCTGCTCTGTAACCAGAAGTCATTGTAGTAAGCAACTGGAATACATCCTGTCTCTTCCATCAGAATATCTTCTGCTTTGTGAAGGGCCTGAGAACGCTCTTCTGGATCTAAAGTTGTTCTGGACAGTTCCATAGCTGCATCGTAATCAGCATTGTTGAACTTACCATCGTTATTTCCATTGGTGGAGTAAAGCAGATCCAACATGTTGGAAGGATCACTGTAGTCTCCTACCCATCCGTTACGGGATGCTTCGTAATCTCCGTTACGTCTCATTGGTGTGAAGCTTGCCCACTCTACGATATCTACTTTACATTCAATGCCAAGTTCTCCCCATGCCTGCTGTAAGTACTCAGCAACCACTTTGTGGTATCCTGCATCGTTAGTAGAATATGTGATAGCTGGGAGACCTTCTCCACCTGGATATCCTGCATCATTTAAAAGTTTCTTAGCTTCTTCTAAATTAGCTTCATAATTAGCAGTGTCAATATAAGCAGCACCGTTATTTGCTTTATCCATAAATGGAGTAGTTCCGTCTGTATCAACCCATCCTGGTCCCATAAAGTTGCCGGCTGGTGAATAAGTACCCTGCATCAGAGTATTTGCAACATATTCACGGTCGATTGCCAAGCTCAATGCCTTGCGGACTTTTGGATCATTGAAAGGCTCTTTTTGTGTGTTTACACTGATATAATAAGTACCGATAATTGGATCTACAAAGAAATCATCATTTCCTGACAGAGAAGGAATCTCTTCTGTAGGAACATCTTTGATCATCAGAACTTCGCCGGTCTCATATGCACTGTAAGCTGCATTGGCATCCTCAATCAGATTCCATTTAATGCCATCTAACTTGATTGCATCTGCATTCCAGTAATTGGGGTTTTTGGTCATCATAATATAAGATTTTGGCACCCATTCAGAAATATAGAAAGGCCCGTTTGAAATATAAGTAGCCGCATCGGTTGCCCATGCGTCGCCATTTGCTTCTACCGTTGCCTGCTGAACCGGGCTTAAAGTAGCAAATGCTGCAAGACTTCCAAAGAAAGAGCAGGGACTTGACAATGTAACAACTAAAGTATTGTCGTCGGTAGCTTCTACTTTCAGTGCATCTAAGTTTCCGCCGATAGCCTCTTGATATCCTTCCACCATACCAAGTACAGTTTCTGCATAAGGAGCCGCTACATCTGGATTACATACTCTCTTCCAGCTGTATACAAAATCATTTGCTGTCAAATCAGAACCGTCAGACCATTTCAGTCCATCTCTCAAATGGAAGGTCCATGTAAGTCCATCTTCACTGGTCTCCCAGCTTTCAGCCTGACCAGGAGCCAACTGACCTTCCTGATCTATTGTCAATAAGCATTCAAAGGAATGCAGTAACATGTTACCACCGTCTACCGCACTGTTTAATGCAGGGTCAATGGTCTCTGGATTCGGTCCTACCTGAACAGAAAGAATCTTTTCACCTGTCTTCGATGTTTCTGACTTGCCATCAGACTCTTCTGTAGTTGCTCCATTTTCAGCTTTTTTGTCATCTGTTCCTTTATTTCCTGCATTGTTGCCGCAGGCTGCAAGGCCAAATGCCATAGTAGCTGCCAATAAGAGCGCAATTACTCTCTTCTTCATAATTGTTCCTCCTTGTAAAATGTTGCGCCCCTCACCTTAAGTTCGGCGGCGAGTATCCTGCCTCTTCCCTAAAAGTTCAGCGGCAAATGTTATGCCTCTTCCCCAAAGTTCGGCGGCAGATCGGAGGCAGGCTTCTCTATAAATGCTCTGCATTTACCTGCTTCCTTTATAAACAATACAGATCACTCTGTAGTTGTTTCTCAATCTCAATTGCATTTTTCAATGTGATGACAGGCTGCAAAATGTCCCTGCTCCAGCTCACGCCATTCTGGCACCTCTGCTGCACATCTCTCGTCTGCATAAGGACATCTGGTTCGGAACCGGCAGCCAGAAGGTGGATTCAATGGACTGGGAACATCGCCTTCCAGCACAATACGATTGCTTTCCCTGGCAGTTTTGGGGTCTGCTATGGGTATTGCAGAGATCAGACTCTTAGTGTAGGGATGAAGAGGTCTTGTAATCAATTCATAACTGTCTGCAAGTTCCACCATCCTTCCCAGATACATCACACCGATCCGGTTAGAAATATGCTTTACTGCGGAAAGGTCATGGGCAATAAACAAATAGGTCAGTCCCATCTCCGCCTGCAGGTCCTCAAACATATTGATCACCTGAGCCTGGATGGATACATCCAGGGCAGAAATCGGTTCATCGCAGATGATGAATTCCGGCCTTACTGCCAATGCTCTGGCAATTCCCACACGCTGTCTTTGTCCGCCGGAAAATTCATGAGGATAACGATTGGCGTGTTCGGAATTCAAACCTACCCGCTCTAGCATTTCAATGATAATGTCATATCTTTCCTTTTTGTTTGCCGCCATCTTGTGAACATCAATGGCCTCTCCTACAATATCTCCAATGGTCATACGAGGGTCTAAGCTGGCATAAGGGTCCTGAAATACGATCTGCATTTTTTTCCGGTAAGGCAGCATATTCACAAATTTTTTCTGCTCTACATCAAAAATAACTTCTCCGTCATAGGTAAAACGTCCGCCTGTAGGTTCGTATAACCGAAGCAGAGTTCGTCCTGTGGTCGTTTTTCCACATCCAGATTCCCCTACCAGTCCCAAGGTCTCTCCCCGGTAAATATCAAAAGAAACATCATCTACTGCCTGAACAAATTTTTTATGTTTTCCAAAACCGCCGGCAGGAAAATACTGGCGTAAATGTTCAACCTGTACTAATTTCTCACTCATTTGCGGCTCCTTTCTCCATCTCTTCTTTCTGGTTCAGCCAGCACTGGGTATAATGAACTTCTCCAAAATTGGAAACAGGAGGCATTTCCCGCAGGCAGATTTTCATACATGCATCACATCTGGGGGCAAATGGACACCCGGCCGGTGGATTCAGCATGTCTACCGGAGTTCCCTCAATGGGAACCAGCCTTTCATGTTCCTTGCTGTCCAGTCTCGGAATAGAGCGGATCAATCCCTTGGTATACTGGTGTTTTGGATGATAAAAAATATCATCGGCCGTCCCATATTCCACAATCTTTCCTGCATACATAACCGCAATTCTCTCACACATACTGGCAACTACGCCAAGGTCATGGGTGATCATAATAATTGCCATACCTAATTTATCTTTCAATTCCATCATCAGGTCCAAGATTTGGGCCTGGATGGTCACATCCAAGGCTGTGGTAGGTTCATCTGCAATCAAAAGCTTCGGTTCACAGGCAAGAGCTATGGCAATCATCACTCTTTGGCGCATACCGCCGGATAACTCATGAGGATACTGTTTCAACCGTTTTTCCGGCTCATTGATCCCTACCAATTCCAAAAGTTCCTTGGCTCTCTCCTTGGCCTGCTTTTTGTCTTTATCTGTGTGAAGCAGGATTGCTTCTGTAATCTGATTTCCCACTGTGTAAACAGGATTCAGACTTGTCATAGGGTCCTGAAAAATAATAGATATTTCATTTCCCCTTATTTTCCGCATCTCTTTCTCTGACATGGTCTCAATCTGATGTCCATGAAAGAAAAGGCTTCCTCCAATCAGCTTGCCTGGATGAGCGGTCAATCCCATCAGGCTGTATGCCGTCACAGACTTTCCAGAACCGCTCTCTCCTACAATTCCCAGCACTTCTCCTTCTTTCAGACTAATGGAAACATCATTCAATGCTTTTACTTCTCCAGCGGGAGTAAAAAAAGAGAGACGCTCATTTTTTATATCAACAAGATATTCTGACATATTCTAAAACCGCCTTTCCTAATGTTTTAATTTGGGGTCAAAGGCATCTCTGAGTCCGTCGCCAAATAAGTTGAAACTTAAAATAATCAAACTGATCAAAGCCGCTGGAATGAACAGCAGATAAGGATATGTATTGATACCGTTCAGCGCATCGCTTGCAAGACTTCCCAGAGAAGGCAGCGGCACTGCCACGCCCATTCCCAGAAAACTCAAGAAACTCTCAGTAAAAATGGAAGAGGGAATCTGCAGGGTAGTAGTTACGATCAAAGTACCAATACAGTTGGTCAAAAGATGGCGCTTAATGATTTTTCTATTGCTGACCCCAAGGGCTCTTGCCGCAGTGACATATTCGCTCTCTTTTAATGTCAGAATCTGGCTTCGTACCATCCGGGCCATTCCCACCCAGTAAAGAAGGGCAAATACCATGAAAATACTGATTAGATTTTCACCTACAACGTTGATCCAGGCAAATCCAGGGCTCTCCGCCAGCTTATCCAACGGAGCCTGCAAGGCAAAGGACAGCAGTATAATCAACAAAATATCTGGTATCGTATAGATGATATCCACAATACGCATCATGATCAGATCTACCCAGCCTCCAAAAAAAGCCGCGATGGAACCATAGAGAGAACCGACCACCAAAATAATACAGGTAGCAATCAAGCCTACCATCAGGGAAATACGGCTTCCCATCATCACACGGATTGCATAGTCGCGCCCCATCTTATCGGTTCCGAAAATATGAGGAAATACTTTCTCTCCCGCATCAATTCTTGCCTGCTCCTCCTGAGAATATTCCATAGGGCCTAAATGATTGGCCCCCTTAAACTGCTCCTTGTAGTTATAGGGATAAAAACTAGGAACGATAAAAGAAAATATCATGACAATCAGAATCACCACAAGACTTACCATTGCCACTTTATTCTTCACCAAACGTCTCATACCGTCTTTCCAGAAGCCAACGCTTTCCCGCATGATCACCTGACTTTGCTTTTCCTCCTCGGTGGCTGGAAGAAAATCTTCTGGATTTAATTTCAATTGAAAACTCAATGGATTCTCTTTCATAATCTGCTCCTGCTCCTTATTTCAATTTGATCCGGGGATCTACCAGCTTATACACAACATCCACCACCACGTTCATCAGAATGATCAATGTGGCGAGAAAAATGGTGGTTCCCATAATCAATGTATAATCACGTCCGCTGATGGCTGTAATAAACTCTCCGCCAAGTCCCGGTATTACAAAAATCTTTTCCACAACAAAACTTCCCGTTACTGTATAAGCCAGCATAGGTCCCACATATGTAACAACTGGAAGGATGGCGTTTCTCAAAGCATGTTTAAACATGATCCAAAAACCTGCCACACCCTTTGCCTTGGCTGTACGCATATAGTCCTGGCCCAATACGTCCAGCATGGAAGAGCGCATCAGCCTCATAATGTAAGCCGTTGGATAAAAGGACAGCGCAGTTACCGGCATTATGTAATGCTTCCAGGTAGCAATTCCCATGGTGGGAAGCAGTTTCAGATTTACGCCAAAGGCATACAAAAGCAAGGTACAAATTACAAAACTAGGCACTGCTATTCCACAGGTGGAAACAACACTAATCAGACTGTCCAAAAACTTTCCTCGTTTTAAAGCAGCCATACATCCCAGCGGGATTCCAATACACAGAGACACCAATATGGAAATCCCGCCGATCTTAGCTGATACTGGAAATTTCATAGCGATAATGGACATGACAGTTCGTCCTCTCTGCTTCAGGCTGTCCCCAAAATCTCCATGAAGAGCCCCCTTCATATAGGTTACATATTGCTGAGACATGGGTTTATCTAAACCATACTTAGCCTCTAATGCTGCCGTTGCCTGAGGGCTGATGGCTTTTTCAGATAAAAAAGGCCCTCCGGGAACCATATTCATCAGAAAAAAGGTAAGCGTAGCAACTGCCCAAATGGTTACGACTGCAAGTAAGATTCGTTTTGCCACATACTTTAACATGTCAAAAGCCTCCTTCTAAAATTCCATAGAAAACACTTCTTTCCGGCTTTCTATATTGTTCGATTATTTTATAAAAAGGATTGGATGATACCTTCTCTGATCAGACAACTATCTGTTGTCCGACTTTATGACTATGATGTTTTTCCACTTTACTTTGTGAAAATTTAGGGCAAGAAAAAATGCCGCTTCCGAGATTCCATACGACATACCCTGTACCAACCCCATTATCCTTTTTTATCAAAAAATAATATTTAGTATAATATCAGAAAACCTAATATTTTGTCAAGTTTTCTTTTTATTCTTCTGCTCTTTATCCTTGATAATTAAAGTCTTATTTCTTCTTCATTCTTCCTTACGTTCTTCTCTGCACGAACTTAAGTTCGATTTTAATTGACTTTTCCACTATCTCATGCTAATCTTATATAGAACAAATGTTCTTTTAAAGGAGGAGTATTATGATGAAAAAAGTACCTTTACAGACAACCGACAACCATCGGCAGTTTACCTTAGTCAAACTGCCCATTCAGGAGATCATTGCCAGGGAATACCGTGTAACCCTTTCTTCTGAGGAAGAGATTCCTTTTCTGGTATCCCAGGGAAATTCCCTTCTCTTAGATCAGATTGCACGTCTGCGGGGGCAGGAATCTTCTCATGTGGCTGAACTGATCCTTGTCAGCGCCAAAAAATCCCCCCGTACCGTCTCCCCTTTGGAACGCATTCTGACAGAGGGATTCTTTTATAACGGAATCCTTTACAAACGGTTTGGAAAATCTGCCTCTCAGGCAAAGGACGGGATTACAGCCTTTCTTTCTGAGACTGTATTTGCGGAATTATACCGCGCCACACAGCTTGACCTAGAGATCAAAGAGTGCGTCATTTCCAAATACGAGGCCCAGCGGTGCCTGGTATTTAGCTCTTGTACCCTGATTCCCGACTATATGCCAAGAATTGTTATCATCGGAGAATACCAAAAGATTTTGAAAGATCAATACATCCGTTATGCAGCGCAGACTTCCAAAACCATTACAGATCCTGAAACTGGAGCTTCCAAACAGATCCCTGTCAAAGAGATTCGGGAAGGCCGCCGGGATCTTGGAATTTCCCCTTTTGACGGCTGCGGCTGCCACGAGCTGGCATTTTCCCAAAAAGTCCAGCAAGCCCTGGGCCTTGACTACCTGCCAGTGGGCGCCCAGATACGCCTTCCATTTTTAAAAGGGTTCTCTGTCTATGTCCCTTTCCGGGAAATGTTTCATGAGATGGGCGTGACTCACATCACCGACGTTTATGGACAGCGTCACGCCATAGAAGAGATTGACTGCATCTGGAATATCAGTATGTTCAAATGCCATCATCTTTTTCTGGAACGGTATCAAGAACATGCCTGGGAACAGTATGTGAATGTCTTACAGAAATACCGTTTCAAACTTGGAATCAGCAAGTACAGCCATCACAAAAAAGATTTTCCTCTGAAATCCCGCATGAATTTTCAATATCTTCAATGTCTGGACTTGTGGAATGAACATTACCGAAAGCACTTTCGGGACAAGACCCCTTATTCTATCCTTTCCACGGAAACAGAAGGTAAGATTATTCAGCTTGCCCGGTATACCACAGATTTTCTGGAAAAAATCATAAAAGGCGATCTCTTCTACACCTGTATGTTCCTGGGCATGACAGGCAATTATTCTAAGAATCACAGCCAATACACAGAAGCCCTGCAGATCAACCCGCGGATGCTTCAGGACCCGGCTGTTCAGAACTTTCTTTATCGAAAACTAAAAAAGCAGATTACAGAGGCAAAACTGGGAAAGATTTATGCAGACGGTTTCTACCATACCATTGTGGGCGATATGGTTGGATATCTGGAATATGCCGCTGGAAAAACCCCTGCCGGCTGCCTAAAGGCCGGGGAATTTTACGCACCCACTCTGCCAGAAGGCCAGGTCCTGTCCTTCCGCTCCCCTTTGGTGGATCCTTCCGAAGTCAATCAGATCTCTTTGACCTCCAATCTTCTTACCTGCCAGTGGTTCTCCCATTTTCAGGATCAGGATGTGGCAATGATCAATATGTATGACTTAAGCCTTCCCCAGCAAGGGGGCGCAGACTGTGACGGCGACGCTGTCTTTCTTTGTCACGATCCGCTTCTGCTTCACAGCCGGATCTCCAAACCCATCATTGTGGATGTGGAGGATAAAAACACTGCCGAGAAGAAACCTTACACACTCCCAAACATCACTGCCTATGAGATTGCCTCCAGGGATTCCCGGATCGGAGAGATCACCAACTGCGCTACCAGCATTGAAAACAAAGACCCGGACACTCCTGAGCTGGAAAAGCGATATTCCGATATGACCTCTCTCCTGCGGATTATCCAGGGAAAAGAAATCGACAGCCTCAAAACCGGAACCCGCTGGCATATGGATGCCGGCATGAGAAAACATCTGAAACAGCTTCCCTGGTTTTTGCTTTGGCATTATCCTAAAAAACGAAAAACCTTCCAAGATCTGCAGCGGAAAAACAAGGACAGAGACCTGGCAGACAGGCTTCCCCTGCCCGCCTTTTTCTCTCCTTCTCCCATGAATGAACTGTGCAGTTACATCAATGCATGGGAACAACAGCATCTGATCTGGAACCGTCCTTCAGCCGATAACAGGGACATTCTGCTGAACCATGATTTCCCCCTGGATGACCGGCAGATTCTCCGCCAGGTTCGGCATATGGTCAATGATTTCAGCAGCCAGCTCCGGCTTCTTTTGGCTCGGTCTCAAGAAGAAACAACAGAGCCTGATTTTGAGGAAATCCGGCTTCTGACTGATACCTGGAAGCAAAAACTTTTTCAGAAAATTTCTGTTTCCACAGAAGAAGAATTGGCAAATTATGTAATCAAAGTATGTTATTCCAATCCCTCTCTCAGCAAACAGCCTGCCTGGGCAGGTTACAGCCAATACATTCTTAAAAATCTCAGAGAAAATTCTCCTGAACAGGCCAGATTTTTCATACAGGAGATTCCCCAGTCCTTGGCTGCCACAGAAAAAGATTGTCAGGAATATTTGGGAAAATATTATAAATTTTCCATACATTTTTCAGATAGATCAAATTCATAAGGAGGATTGTTATGTATCAGACACAAGATTATTACATGTACGAAATATTAGAAGATTACCAGGCTGCAGCTGATTCTGAACAAAAGGAAGAGATCTTCTCCGCCTTTTGTTCCCTGATCTGGAATCATCCAAACCAGCGGAAAATTTCTCAGAAAACTTTTGCCTTTCAGATCGAACCTGCGCTTCTTGACACAGACATTGGACGTGTCTTTGCATCCTACAGCGCCCTTTCCTGCCCAGTCTGTTCTTCCACCACAGATCAAACTGACTTTGCCAGTCTGATCCGTCAAAAAGTAAATAACATTTACACCAATCTCTTTGACGACAGGATCTGCACCCGGAAAGTTTATCTGGACTTGCTGCGTCTGCCAAAAAAACTTTATTTTCAATGGAAGAAAAGCCTGATCACAGAACCTGCAGACTGGACGATGACAGCCCAAGAGCTCTCCCTCACTCTCCAGAGGGCTGTGGAAGAATCCTGCCGGCTGAAAGAAATTTACGGCAGGCAGAAAATGAAATTAGAGTGGAACGAGTTCTGCATGGTCACAGAAGGTTTCCTCCGGAGGCTTTTTCACAATTATACACCTCTTGATCTCTATAGCTCAGGCCGGCCTTCTGTGATTCGCGCTGATACCTGGCAGGAAGACAATTTCTGTATCCGGTATTTCTGCAGCGGATTAAACGGATATTTCAAAAATTATCAAAAGAAATATTATGGTCTTTCCAATACCGGCGGCAAAAAGAAAGTACCTTACAGCCGCTGCGCCTGCGGGAATCTGTTCCAACAGAACCGTCAGCACAACCGCAGGCTCTGCGACGCCTGCCGGGAAAAAGCCCGTCTGGAAAAATACAGAAGGTACAATCAAAAACGCCAGAACAAGACAGACACACCCTGACCCCTGTTTAAACATTCCCCGCAAAAACAAATGCGTATTATACCACATTATAATGTTTATATACCACCTTATTAAAATCCCACTTTTCCCTTGCAGAACATGTGTTTTTTCCTATTTTTCCGGCTGTATATATACAGAATAGGATTTAGGAAAAACATTCCAATCCTGATTAAGACTGAATCAACATCAGAAAGGCGGTGAACACAGATTGGAAAAACCGAACATTGATGAACTGCAGATCTATCGGGGCGGAGACATTATGGTCTGCCCTGGCATTACCATTCATCAACCAACGCTGGACGAGATCTGCAGCTACGGAGAATGTGCCTACTGGAATATGATTTACACATTGACTTCCGTAGGTGCAGATCTAAAATTCCAGCTTTATGACATGGGTATTGATTACACTATAATCAGCGATTTCGAGCTGTTTTACAGCCTGCTGCGCCGCTCCTACGACCAGTCAAAAACCTGGATTCTGACTGGAGAATTGGATCTTACGGAATTTCAGCTCTTTTCTAGAGAAGATTCAAAGGACAAGTTTCTGTACAACAGCAGGCAGGACATTTTGATGGAGGAAGATTCTTATCTCAGATTTGCAGAAACTCTGCGGAGCATCCATGGATTAAGGCGCAACAATCAGCTTCCTGCCAATGAGGCCACCAAGCAGATTCTGATTGAAGACGCCAGGGAAGCATATGAACACCGCAGGGATCAACCTTACGTTTCCCAGTTGAAAAATCTGATCTCTGCCATGATCAACAGCGAAGGTTTCAAGTATGGCCATTCCCAGGTATGGGATATGAAGATCAACGCCTTTCTGGATTCTGTCAAGAGGATTTCCAAGATCAAAAATGCCGAGGCTCTGCTGCAAAGCGGCTATTCCGGCTTCGGCATTAATCTGAAAGAAATTCCGGAGAAACAATTAAACTGGATGGGAGATCTGGATTGATCTCCCGTCAAACCTGCAGGTATCGTAACCCACAAACTATAGGGATTGGACTCAAATGTTCAATCGAACCTTCTGATCAAACGTTTTCGTTTCATCAGACATACTTTTTAAGGAGGAACACATCATGTCTTTTAACCCAAATGAATTGATTCTTGAAAAAATCAGAGCTGTCGAAGAATATGACCCTGCCACCAACGAATTGGTAGGCCGCTACACCCAGATTGAAAGTCCCAGCCTGAAAACTGCTGCCACAGGAACAGCTGTTACAGACGCTATGGGCGCAGAGATTACAACATTTTACAATGCGCAGACCGGAACCTTTGACTTTACCAACAGTCTATTCTCCCTGGATCTGGCCGCTTCCCAGTTCGGCGCTTCCAAAGAAGTTGCCGACGGTGACAACAAAATCATCCGTCCGGTCAGCGAGACGCTTACCCTCGGAAGCGATCACACCATCACTTTAAAATACCTGCCGGAAGGCACCGTAAAATACGTGAAGGTCATCAATGAAAATAATGAATTTGGCAAAACCTACGAATTATCTCCCACCGCCGGAGAAGGTAAGTTTACCATCAATGAAAAAGTGATTACTCTTCCAGAAGATGTAACCGGACGCGTTTTCGTAAGATACGATGCAGAAACCGGAAACGCCGTAAAGATCACTAAAACTTCTGACAGCATTCCTTCTGTCCGTTCTCTGCTGGTACATGCCATCTTCCATGATCCCTGCAACGCAAATCTGGTTTACGCAGGAGTTATCTCCATCCCAAGAGCACAGATCGACCCTTCCGCAGTGGAAATCAGCCTAACCTCAGAAGGAAAACATGCCGCAAGCTACAAGCTTCAGAAAGCATACTGCGATGAACATGCAAAACTCTTCGATATCATCGTATCCGATGATTCTGCGGAATGATTTTTATAGTTTCCCACTGTGAGGTGAAGCATGGATTCTTATTTTAACGCTGTATGCACTGTCTGCGGTAAAAAATACCATGTCTGTCAAAGCTGCCAGAATACTGGCAGCTTTGTCTCATGGCGGACCATCGCAGACTCTCCTGCCTGCTATAAGATTTTTCAGATTTTAAGCAGCCACACCAACAGACGGATCAACGAGCAGGAAGCCAAAGGCCTGCTGCTGGAATGTGATCTGACAGAACTGGACACCTTTCTGCCGGATATCAGAAAAAATATCCGCACATTGCTGTCATAACAAAACTTATTACCAAATTTAACAAAGGAGGTTATCACACATGAACGATGAAACTTACAATCAATCGCAAGCATCGGATCAGGAATACCATTCCCTTCAGACAGAGCTGAAAGCCTTAACGGAACATTTCATGCCAGATGGCGCCATGGGAAAAAGTCTGGAACTCTTTGAAGAAATGAGCCAAAAAGCCTTCCAGCTGGACAGCTCTCTGCTGCGTCTGTCCCAGACTCTGGGTCTGTCCGCCAAAGAACTGGAAAAAGTAACGGAAGAATCTTTCCGTATGGGAGACGCCCTGGGCAGAACAGGCACTGAAGTACTTGCCGCCATCAATCAGGCAGGACAGGCAGGCTACGGCGTCTCAGACGCCATGAAACTGGCTTCCGAATCCTTAAAGGCCGCGAACCTCTCCGGCGGCATAGCGGACGCAGACGCCGCCATGGAGCATCTGGACCACATCCTCTCTTCCTTCGGAAAGGATTCTTCCTACGCCGCTTCCATCAATGACGCGCTGGCTGGCGCCGCCGCTTCTTCCGAGAGCAATTTTGGCTCTCTCTTGACAAGCGCATCCCTTCTCTCCGACTCTGCCGCTCAGGCCGGAATGTCATTTGAGGAACTGGTAGGCATTCTGGCTGGCGCACAGAGCCTGATCGGAAACCTGGAGACAAAAGCGGGATCCATGCCTGATCTATTTGCCACCCTGCAGAAATCTTATGGAGCAGGCGTTAATGTCTATGATATTTTAGGGGAATTAAATCAGACCTGGAACACGTTAGAACCAGATTCCAAAGAAACATTTTCTCTTTCCATTGCCGGCGGCGGCCAGACCCAGCTTTTTTCCGATATCATGGAGCACTGGGCAGATATCACTGAAGCCTCAAATGCTGCATCAGACAGTCTGGGATCTGCCGATCAGGCGAACGCTGCCTGTCTTGACTCTCTAGAGGGCAAGACTGCCTTGTTCCAGAATCGAATGGAAGCCCTGTCTTCCACACTTCTGGACTCAGAACTGCTGGATTTTTTCCTGGAGATTGGAACGACAGGGGCTAACGCTCTGAATGCCATTACACACACGCTCCAGCCCCTCAACACAATGGCAGCGGCAACCGGCGCATACTTAAGCACGAAAAACCTCGGTAGGGCAAATCACCATAGTCGTCCCCTTGAATATGCCGAGCCCTGTATGTTTTGCCCGGATACGGGATTTTTTACAGGGGACCGTGAGATACACGGTTGAAACGCAGTGGAATCAACCACTGGATGGAAAATCAAAAACAGGGCTTATCAGACCCTGTCAATTCTTCCATCGCAGATATGGGGCCCCTCTGCATATGGGCCCGGCTCCTTCTTAACCGGGAGCCCTTGAACGGAAGTCAACCTGTCGGTACACTTCTCCTGCGGCGACGCAGCAGAATCGTAACAATCCGGCAGCTCTTCCCAACGAGCAGATGACAGCGCACAGCAGTGCAGCCGTTTTTATGCGGTAATCTCGTTTCCACGAGTGCTAATCCCATCGACTACCAGGGCAGCTTATGCTTAGATGCAACGCTGGCATAAGAAGGCATAGTCAGAACTAGGCCCGCGCATGACGGGCGGTTATGAGCAGGAATCTGCCCCTGCTTTCATGCATGTGGAGCTTCGGCCGCCAAAGCTGGCAGACAGGCGGCATTTCTTTTAAACGCCTGTATCTCTTCTGTTTCTCACAACACTCTTTCCTTTTCTACAAAGGCACCTTTACTTTGATTGTCACTTACCAGTCTGTCTCAATTCCAACCACATATTCTCAAGTATGCATCTTCCTGGTACATGGGTGAAACTAGATAATGATAAAAATGTAAAAATTTTTTTATCGAACGATTTTTAATATTTCTTTTTCCTATTTCGCATGATTTCATTGATTTTATCCTTATAATCGCATATAATAGAAATAAATCAAATAATAAGGAGGCCTTAGCCATGGTTGTCACTGCGACAGAATTTAAAGCTAATTTCGGAAAATACCTTGAATTAGTTACTAAAGAAGACGTCTTTATTACTCGTAATGGAAAAACGGTTGCTAAAGTTGTAAATCCACAAGTTTCTGCTGTAGATTCCCTGCGTGGAATGCTTGGCGGGATTTCTTCTAATGTTGATCGGGATTCTTTACG
>JAAWBG010000081.1 GCA_022792535.1 Lachnospiraceae bacterium | reverse complement strand
CGGTATCTGCACAGATCATCTCACGGAATGCAGCAATTCTGTCTTCCTCGAAGAACATATGCTCTGTACGACAGAGACCGATACCTTCTGCGCCCAGCTCACGAGCTTTCTTAGCGTCTGCAGGAGTATCTGCATTGGTACGAACTTTCAGAGTTCTATATTTATCAGCCCATGCCATAATTCTTCCGAATTCACCTGCGATGGTTGCGTCTACGGTAGGAATCAGACCATCGTAAATGTTACCTGTAGTACCGTCAATGGAGATAGGATCTCCTTCATGATATTCTTTTCCTGCTAAAGTGAATTTCTTATTTTCTTCATCCATAGCAATGTCGCCGCATCCAGATACACAGCAGGTTCCCATACCACGGGCAACCACAGCTGCATGGCTGGTCATACCGCCGCGGACAGTCAAGATACCCTGTGCAGCCTTCATACCAGTAATATCTTCTGGAGAAGTCTCAAGACGTACTAATACGACTTTTTCACCTTTTTCTGCCCATGCCACTGCATCGTCAGCAGAGAACACGATCTTACCACATGCTGCTCCTGGAGAAGCTCCAAGACCTTTTCCTGCTGGAGTTGCTGCCTTTAATGCTGCTGTGTCAAACTGTGGATGTAATAAGGTATCTAAGTTACGAGGATCAATCATTGCAACTGCTTCTTCCTCAGTTCTCATACCTTCATCTACTAAATCACAGGCAATCTTCAAAGCTGCCTGTGCAGTTCTCTTACCATTTCTGGTCTGGAGCATGTACAGTTTTTCATTCTCAACTGTGAACTCCATATCCTGCATATCTCTATAGTGATTTTCAAGTGTTGCACAAACTTCTGTAAACTGTTTATATGCTTCTGGGAATTTTTCTTCCATCTGAGCGATCGGCATTGGAGTACGAACTCCGGCAACTACGTCTTCGCCCTGTGCATTGGTCAGGAATTCGCCCATCAGTTTCTTCTCACCGGTAGCCGGATCACGGGTAAATGCAACACCTGTACCGCAGTCATCACCCATATTACCGAATGCCATACTCTGTACGTTTACAGCAGTACCCCAGGAATATGGAATATCATTGTCACGACGGTATACATTTGCACGTGGGTTGTCCCAGGAACGGAACACTGCTTTTACAGCGCCCATCAGCTGTTCCTTTGGATCATCTGGGAAGTCCTCACCGATTTTCTCTTTGTATTCAGCCTTGAACTGAGATGCAAGCTCTTTTAAATCTTCAGCAGTAAGTTCTACGTCCTGTGTCACTCCTCTGTCTGCTTTCATCTTATCAATCAGCTCTTCAAAATATTTCTTACCAACTTCCATAACTACATCTGAATACATCTGAATAAATCTTCTGTAGCAGTCCCATGCCCAACGGGGATTTCCAGATTTCTCAGCAATTACGTTTACAACTGTCTCGTTCAGACCCAGATTCAAAATGGTGTCCATCATACCAGGCATGGAAGCTCTTGCACCGGAACGTACAGATACCAGAAGGGGGTTCTCGGTATCACCAAATTTCTTTCCTGTAATCTCTTCCATCTTTCCAATGTACTCGTTGATCTGTGACTGAATCTCATCATTGATCTGACGCCCATCCTCATAATACTGAGTACAAGCTTCTGTTGTAATTGTGAAACCCTGTGGTACCGGAAGACCTAAACTGGTCATTTCAGCAAGGTTCGCGCCTTTTCCTCCAAGGAGTTCACGCATGTTTGCATTTCCCTCTTTGTAGAGATAAACCCATTTGTTTGCCATTTGAAAATTCCTCCTAATATTTACTTTGGTTTATTCCCGCGATCTATGAACCAGAAAACCGCACCTGTACGGATTATCCGGAAAAGCTGCGAGGATCAAGTTCCCCGCCGCTTGCTGCGGGCTTTTGATTGTTATGCAAAATACAGATACTGCCATTCATAAAAGACTTCCAAACATATCTCCATATTCTGCAATTACACCAATTTAGTGCAAAGCGCACACATATATCTTAACATATTTTGGAATAATAGCAAGTCTATTTTTTTGTTTTTTGCCAGATGCCATAACAGTTTTGCCACAGCCTGTTTTCTACACAGAAGATAATTTCTCCAAATCCTTCACTACATTTTGAAATTCTCTGCTCAAAGGCGCTTTCAGCATTCTGCCATCGGGAAATCTCATATGAGAAGCATGTAACAGCTGAAAGGATATTTGATATTTTTTCAAAAACCTGGCATTGATTTTCGGATCTCCATATTTTCTGTCTCCTACAATCGGGTGTCCGATGGAAGCCAGATGGGCCCGGATCTGATGAGAACGTCCAGTAATCAGGTGTACTTCCAGCAGCGTAAACTCTTCCTGACATTCTATGGAAAAATTTTTCACTGGACGATAAGCTGTTTTAATATATTTTCCCTGGTCTCCCTGATCTGACTTAGAAATTTTTACCTGGTTCTTTTCTTTCTCTTTTGACAGCCGCCCCTCTATAGTTCTGGCTTCCGAAATCTTCCCTTTCACAAGGCACAGATAGTATTTTTCAATAGAACGGTCATTTAGCTGTCTGGCCATATCCTGAAGTCCCTTCAGGCTCTTTCCGGCAATCAGCAGTCCAGAAGTGTTCCGGTCTAAACGGTTGCAGATGGAAGGATGAAATGTTTTTAAAGTTTCATCCGTGATTTGATTCTGATCCAAAAGATAGCCCAGAATATATTCATTGGCTGAGACGTCCTTCTGCTCTGCTTTTTGGGAAAGCATTCCCACTGGTTTATTGATCACTAAAATATCCTCATCCTCGTACAAAATATCAAGGGGAATCAGGGGATATTTTTTTCTCTCCTGAACAGGAGCTGAAAGTTTTGAAAAAGTCTCTTCTGATAAAAACAACTTCACTTCATCCCCTAATCTCAGTTTTTCAGAACCGTCTGCTTTTTTTCCGTTTAAAGTAATATTCTTTTTCCGAAGCATTTTGTAAATAAATCCAGAAGACCCCTCTGACAGCAGTTTTTTCAGATATTTGTCAAAGCGCTGTCCCTGTTCATTTTCTCCTATCTGAAATTTCTGCATTGTTTCCTCCCTGAAATTTTATTTCTTTTTCTTGTGCACATTTCGGATTCTCTTATGTTTCTCAAAACTTTTTTGGCTTTGTTTCCTGTTCTGGCTCTGACTGTTCTTATCAGAATCCTTGTTGAAATTCCGATTAGATTTCTTCTGTTCCGGCGTCTTTTCCGGCCGGATCAGGCACTTCGAGCCGAAACCGATCAGATCCGTCCGTTTGGCTTTGATCAGGGCCTCTTTTACCAATGAATAATTCTTTGGATCACGATATTGGATCAACGCCCGCTGCATGGCTTTTTCATGGGGATTGCGGGCCACGTACACCGGCTGCATGGTACGAGGGTCCAGCCCGGTATAATACATACAGGTAGAAATCGTAGAAGGGGTCGGATAGAAATCCTGCACCTGCTGAGGCATATATCCCAGATCCCGCAGAAATTCTGCCAGCTCAACTGCTTCCTGCAGCCTAGAACCTGGATGGGAAGACATCAGATAGGGAACCAGATACTGTTTTTTCTCTAATTTTCGATTCGCAGCCTCATATTCCCGGACAAATTGATGATATATGGCTGCTTTCGGCTTTCCCATATATTTCAATACCTGGTCTGAAATATGCTCCGGCGCTACTTTCAATTGGCCGCTGACATGGTATTCACACAATTCACTCAAAAAAGTACGGTCCGGATCTGCCAGCAGATAATCAAAACGGATGCCGGAACGGATGAATACTTTTTTTACTCCAGGCAGACTGCGGAGTTTCCGCAATAATGCAAGATAATCTCTGTGGTCTGCATGGAGATTTTTACATGGTTCTGGAAACAGACATTGTCGGTTTATACAGACGCCTGTCTGCAATTGTTTTTGACAGGATGGCCTGCGGAAATTAGCGGTAGGACCTCCCACATCATGAAGATAGCCTTTAAAATCTTTTTCCTCCGTCATCCTTTTCCCTTCTTTTAAAATGGATTCATGACTGCGGGTCTGAATGATCCGCCCCTGATGAAAGGTAAGGGCACAGAAACTGCACCCTCCAAAACATCCCCGATTACTGGTAAGGCTGAACCGTACCTCTGCAATAGCCGGCACTCCTCCCAAGGCCTCATAAGAAGGATGGTATGTGTGACAATAAGGCAGATCATACACATCGTCCATTTCCTCCTGAGTCAAAGGTTCTGCCGGAGGATTCTGAACTACATAAATCTGATTCGGATAGGTTTCCACCAGACATTTTCCGCTGAAAGGATCTGTGTTTTCATACTGCACCCTAAAACTTTCCGCATATGCTCTTTTCTCTTCTTTCACCCTCTCAAATTCCGGCAAAAAAACGCCATCATAGATATCTTCTTTCTTCCTGGTCTTGTACACTGTCCCCCGGACAAACGTAATATCCTCCACTGCCAGTCCGCTGTCCAAAGCCTCTGCCAGTTCAATGACGCTGTGTTCTCCCATGCCGTACATCAAAATATCTGCCCCGCTGTCTAACAAAATCGACCGCTTGACTTTATTGCTCCAGTAATCGTAATGAGCCAGACGTCTAAGGCTTGCTTCCACGCCCCCGATTAAGATCGGTGTTTTCCGATAGACCTGGCGAATCAGGTTTCCATAGACAACGGTGGCATAATCCGGGCGTTTTCCCATCACTCCGCCAGGGGTATAGGCATCTTTTTCCCGCAGACGTTTCGATACGCTGTAATGATTGACCATGGAATCCATATTTCCTCCGCTGACTAAAAATGCCAGCCGAGGTTCTCCGTAAATGGCAATACTTTCCTTCTGTTTCCAATCTGGCTGAGAAATAATTCCCACCGTATATCCATGGGCTTCCAGCAGCCGGCTGATTATTGCATGTCCAAAAGAAGGATGATCCACATAGGCGTCTCCAATCACATACACGAAATCAAACTGTGTGATATTCCGCTCTTCCATATCTTTTCTGCAAATAGGTAAAAAATCCTGCTTCATTCCTTCTCCTTTATGCCTGTCGCCTTCTACAGTTCTCAGATGTGAGAATCTCATAGTCGCCTCTTGGGATCTCTCGATAACTGGAAATGTAATAATCTGCCAATCTTCGTTTTTCTTCCCGCTCCCCAGCAGAAAATCTATCTTCCACCGCACATACCTGCATTCCTGCATGTTTCCCGGCCAGGATTCCCATGGGAACATCTTCAAACACCAGGCAGTGTTCAGGCTGCACATGCAGCCGTTTTGCCGCTTCCAGATACACATCCGGGGCCGGCTTTCCCTGTTTCACTTCGCATGCTGTCACAATTTCCTGAATATAGTTGTCAAAGTGAAGGGCAGATGATACCGCCTCCACCAACTCTCTGGAATTACTTGTGGCAATCCCCAGACGTATTCCCTGATTCCTGCAGTCTTTCAAAAACTCTTCCGCCCCTGGTTTAAAGGGGACTTCATATGTATATTTTTCGATGGCCATACGGTTCCACATGGCTTTTAACTCCTCTACGCTTTCAGACAGATGAAATAATTCTTTGGTATACATGGCTGTCTCGGTAAAGCTCATTCCCTCGATCTCCTTTTGATAAGTATCCGGCAGCGTCAATCCTCTCTGTTCTAAAAATTCCACATCAATATCATGCCACAGCCACATAGAATCTACCAAAGTTCCATCCAGGTCAAATATTACTGCTTTTATTCCCTTTAACATTCTTTTTCCTCTTTTACTCTCTCAGCATTCCCATCTCTTCTGGTCCTACTGCTATTCTTTCAGGCTCTTGTTTTTCATTTTCCTTTCTCTTACCAGTTTATAAGTTCACAATCTCTGCCTGGTTCTGCAGATATGATTGAATCTTTTCTCTGATCTTCTTGTGTTCCGGCGCTGTTAGCTGCCGATCCTCTGAAAGTAAGAGATTTGCTTCTTCTGACGCTTGTTTTAACAAATCTGCATTCTGATAAATATCTCCTAAACGGAACTCCAACAGACCGCTCTGGCGGATTCCAAAGAAATCTCCCGGCCCCCGCAGTTTCAAATCCTCTCCCGCAATAAAGAATCCATCGTTAGAACGATTTAAAATTTCCAGCCGCTTCTTTGCCTTTTCCGAGTCAGAAGTGTTGATCATAATACAGTAAGACTGGGCGTCTCCCCGTCCTACCCGGCCCCGAAGCTGATGGAGCTGAGCAAGGCCGAAACGCTGAGCATCCTCAACCATCATCACCGTGGCATTGGGCACATTGACCCCCACTTCAATCACCGTAGTCGATACCAATACCTGAATCTCATTCCGGGCAAACTGTTCCATAATCAGATTTTTCCTTCCAGACTTCATCTTCCCATGGAGACATTCCACCTCAATTCCTTCTGGAAGGTGCTTTTTCAGGTTCTTCGCATAATCTGTCACATTCTCCGCCTCTAAGCCCTCGCTCTCTTCCACCAAAGGACAGACTATATAGGCCTGGTGTCCAAGGGCAATCTCCTTTTTCAAAAAATCATAAGAAGTATTCCTAGATTTTTTCCCAACTACGCAGCTTTTGACTGGAAGCCTACGGGCCGGCACCTGATCAATCACCGAAATATCCAGATCTCCATACAGAATAATAGCCAATGTCCTGGGGATAGGCGTTGCGCTCATGACCAGAACATGGGGCTGACTGCCTTTTAAAAATAAAGTCTCTCTCTGTTTCACTCCAAATCTATGCTGCTCATCTGTAATCACCAGCGCCAGATCTTCATATCCTGCCCGTTCCTGTATCAATGCATGGGTTCCTATAATCATTGCATTTTCATAAAGCTGCATTCTCTCATAAGCTCTTCTCTTTTCCTTCTGGGTCAGGGAACCTGTCAACAGAATAACTGGAATCTTTAAATTATTTTTTTCACAAAGTTCCGTAAAGGTCTGATAATGCTGCATGGCCAGCACTTCCGTAGGAGCCATCAGGGCAGACTGATATCCTGCCTGGGCAGCGTCTAACATGGACAAAAAAGCAATAATTGTCTTGCCGGAACCCACATCTCCCTGAACGAGACGCTGCATCACTTTTCTGCCCCGCAGGTCCTGTCTTATCTCCTGTAACGTACGTTTCTGAGCCTCCGTCAGCTGATAGGGAAGATTCTCCATTACCTTCTCTGTCCAGGAACAGCATTTTCCTTCTTCTGTTTCCAGCGGAAGAAAAGAAAAGTGATTCACCACCTCTTCCATCTGTTCTTTCTGCATTCCTGCCGATAAAATAAACTGGAAAAATTCATCAAAAATCAATCGCTTTCTGGCCTGTTCCAAAGCCTCTTCGCTTTTGGGAAAATGAATATTTTCCAAAGCAAAATTATACTCTGCAAGACGATGCCGCTCCCGGATCTCTTCCGGCAGATAATCCACCGACAGATCTATGGTTTCTAACACTTTTTGAATGGTCTGAGAAATTTTATTCTTTCCGAGACCTGCCGTCAGGGCATAGCAGGGCCAAAGACATTCCTGCATGGACTGATATTTCTCTGGCGGAAAGATCTGAGGCTGTTCCATGTGAAAGATCGTTCCTTTTTTTCTGACTTTTCCTAAAAATACAAACCATTCGCCTGATTTTAAGGTATTTTTCAGATAAGGCATCCGAAACCACACCAGTTCTATTTTTACCTTCTGATCCTGCAGCGTCAGAGAAGTTACCTGCATGCTGCGTGCCGCCCGCACATAAGGAGTTTTATCTACCCGCGCAGCAACTGCAGCCATTATTTCTCCTTTTTCACTTAGTTCTATCGTTTCCCCTGCCTGCTCCTGTAATTCTGACAAAGGCGTGATCGGCGGCAGTCTATCATAATCCCTGGGATAATGAAGGAGTATATCACCAATGGTGTATACTCCAAGATTATGAAATAACTGTTCTGTTTTTGCGCCGATCCCTTTCAATTCTCCGATACTGGATGTCTGATTCATGGACCGCTCCCTCTTATTCCACTGAAATTACATAATAGTAAATAGGCTGTCCACCAAAGTGTACCTCCACTTCACAGTCAGGATAAGTCTCTTCTAATTCTGCCCCTAACTGCTCTGCCGCCGCCTCTTCGATCTCTTCTCCATAATAGATACTGATGATGGCAGACTCCTCATCCACTAACTGGGCTGTCATTTCCTTGATCACTGCATCCATATCTTTTCCTACAGACAGAATAGAGCTGTCGCCCATCCCCATATAGTCGCCCTGTTTGATGGATTTATCATCAATCAGCGTATCACGCACTGCATAAGTCACCTGTCCGGTCTTTACGCTGGACAATTCTTCTGTCATCCGGGCTGCATTCTCTTCTGGGCTGCTGTCCGGCATAAAATTAATCAGCGCTGTGATTCCCTGAGGTACTGTTTTGGTTGGGATTACAAATATATTTTTCTCTTCGATAAGAGAAGCCGCCTGATTTGCAGCCAAAATAATATTTTTATTGTTTGGAAGGATAAAAATATTATCTGCATTCACTTCCTCAATGGCATTCAGCATATCTTCCGTACTGGGATTCATAGTCTGGCCGCCGGCAATGATATAATCTACCCCAAGTCCTTTGAAAATCTCATTGATTCCAGATCCAATGGAAACGGAGATAAATCCCATGTCTTTTTTGGGCATCTGCCAAGCCTCTTCCAAAGCATCCCGTTCTGAACGTTTCTTCGCATCTGCTTTTTTCTGCTCTTCTGCCGCCTTCTCTGCATCTTTGATCAGCTTTTCCTGATGCTCTTCCCGCATATTGTCAATCTTCATCTTGCTCAGAGAACCGTACGTCAATGCCCGCTGAATTGCCAGTCCTGGGTCATTGGTATGTACGTGAACCTTAGTAATCTCCTCATCCGCCACTACCACAATAGAGTCTCCGATGGATTCCAGATAAGCCTTAAAATCCATCTCTTCCCGCTCTTCCATAGGCTGGTTCAATACAATGATAAATTCCGTACAATAACCAAATTTGATATCCTGTTCTGCCTGCTGGGAAATCTTCACCACGCCGCTTCCCTGACTGGCAGTCTCAATGGTATAGTCAATCTCTTTGCCCATCAGCGCATCATAAGCGCCTTTCAGCACTGTGACAAGTCCCTGTCCGCCAGAGTCTACCACTCCCGCCTGTTTTAATACCGGCAGCATTTCCGGGGTCTGGCTCAATACATAATCCGCCTGTTTGATCACTTCATCTAAAAAAACTTCCAGATCATCAGTCTCCCCAATCAGCTCCAGCGCCTTATCCGCGCCGCCTTTGGCAACCGTCAGAATCGTTCCTTCCTTGGGCTTCATAACTGCCTTATAGGCTGTCTCCACTGCTTTTTGAAGGGCGTCGCATAAAATTACTACGTCAACCACTTCGTATTTACTGATTCCTTTGGTAAATCCGCGGAATAACTGGGATAAAATAACGCCGGAATTCCCCCTTGCCCCCCGCAGGGAACCGGAAGAGATTGCTTTTGCCAAAGAAGCCATATCCGGTGAATCTCCAAGATTGCTGACTTCCGCCGCCGCAGACATGATTGTCATTGTCATATTAGTTCCCGTATCTCCATCTGGTACCGGAACTACATTTAATTCATTGATCCATTCTTTTTTCGCTTCCAGATTCTTTGCCCCTGCTAAAAACATTTTTGCAAGCATCGGTGCATCTATTGTAGTTATCGCCACTTTTATTTCCTCCTTAATCAATCACTCTGACGCCTTCAACAAAAATATTGATCTTCTCAATCTCCATACCGGTAAATTCCTCTACCTGATATTTTACCGTACTGATCAGATTATCAGAAACCGTGGAGATACTAACTCCATAAGAAACGATCACATGAAAATCCAAAGTAATCTTATTTTCTTTCAGCGTAACATTTATTCCGTGATTCAGATAATCACGTTTCAGAAGCCTTACCAGTCCGTCTTTCATATTTACAGCAGCCATGCCCACAATTCCGAAACACTCTACCGCTACAGATCCTGCATAAATGGCGATCACATCGGTATCTATCAGCACTTTTCCATATTGTGTGTCCACTTGTCCTTTCATATATACAACCTCCAAATTTTATCTATTTCCTATCATTTCTGTCATTTTATCAAAACCCATACTCTTCTGAATATCTATTCAATGTTTTATATTATAACCGTTTTCCGGGAAAAATGAAACATATATTTTCTCTTTTTACAAAAAATTCATTTTTTGCTTGCATTGTGTCCATCTTTCTGTTAGAATATCCATGTTATGAGCCTACGCAATATATAGGTTTAGTAAGCTACAAGGAGGTGCAATTATGGCAAAATGTAGTGTTTGTGGAAAAGCTGCGCATTTTGGAAAGAATGTCAGCCATTCTCATAGAAGATCTAACAGAATGTGGAAATCCAATCTTAAATCCGTAAGATGTAAAGTGAATGGAGCATCTAAAAAGATGTATGTTTGTACTTCTTGCTTAAGAAGCGGAAAAGTAGAAAGAGCTTAGTTCATTTTATCAGAATGCCCAGAAGCAGTCATTGGTATCAATGTACTGCTTCTTTTTATTCTGTTTTATTCTGATAAAACAAAATATAGAAATACTTCGCCTTTTGGCATCTAACAGCAAAATAAATTATATCCCAGCAACAGCAAGACAAAAATAACCAACACTCCAAGCACTTCATTGGGAAGAAAAAGCATAAGGGCCATCCCCACTGCAATCCAAAACAGAATAAAACCGATCAACCGTTTCATGCCATCACCAGAAAAAGCATATATTACTACTGAATATATGCTCTTTCTCTGAGAAAAATTCCTCTCTTTTCTGTTGTCTGTTGATCCTGCAGCTATTACGCCAGGTTTACTCTTCCGGGGCAACATTTAATTTCTCTGACAATTCCTGGGCTGCCGCCTCTCTTGCCTCCTGATCTGCTTTTGAGCCCTTTCCTGCATTCTTACTGGAAAATTTGTTTACAAGGTCGGGAACCATATCCAAAACTTTGGTGATCCAGTCTTGATTTTTTACATTTACCAGCTTTGTGGTTCCATTTTGAACCACCAGCACTGCACTGGGCGCAATTTTCCCGCCCATTCCGCCGGCAGCATTATTTTTCTTGTCATGACAGAAAGCGCCTGCCCCGACGCCAAAAGAAACCTCAATCAAAGGTAAAATAATCGTATCTCCAATGTGTACTGCTTCTCCTACCACCGTCTTTGTGCTAATAAAACTATCCATTCCTTTAAACAGCGACTGTACTGTTGTGTTAAAATTGTTTTCCTGCATGATAGAACCCTCCTGTTATTGTCTTATATTAGTTATTAGTTTTCGTATATTTTTGTCTTTCAGTAATCGAATCCCAGAAATCAGCAAATGGCCGGCCCGGATATGCCCTTTCACCGAGACATTTCCTTTCACATAAAAAGATTCTGACACAAAATCCGGCATAACGGTTACTTTGTACCTGGCCCAGAATGGAATCACACTTATGCCTCCTAAAACCTTTCCCGTTCTGTCCGGCGCTCCCATGGAAAATGAAATCGTACCGGCAGCTTTTCTGGGGGAATAATGACCCAGTAAATATCTCATCTCCCGTAACACATGAGAAAGAGCTTTTTTATTAGTTTCCGCCAAAATCAGATTTTTTATGTTCTCTATCTGTTCTTTCAGGCTGGTTGTCCCATTCTTGACCTTTGCCGCCTTTCCCCGAACATTTTGAAACCTCTTTCCCGATGAGCCTGATTTCCTGGCCTTTTTGTTCTTCCTGAACGTCTTTTCTGGCTTATCTTCTGCTTCCTGCTTCTGTGTCTCCAAACTCTGCTCTTTTGTATATTTTGCTTCCTCAGCCGGGATATGTTCTTGTGTATCTTGTACTTCTTCCCTCTGAATCTGTGATTCTTCTTCCTGGATCTCTTGAACGGGAACCTCCAGAGCCTGAACTTCTGCATTCTGGATATCCTCACTATGCGTTTCTTCTCTTTCTTTCTGCGTTTTTTTCTTCTCTTTTTTCTCCAGTGAGATGGGAATTCCAAATATACGCAGTTTATAAGAAACTGATTTCTCTTCATAGGAAACTCTTACATCGAAAAGATGGAACAGCCAATGGACCGTGAACTTTCCTTCTATTTCCTCCTGAGCTTTTATATTGACACGATATCGGACCGGAACCGCTACCAAGGCAACAACAAACAAAAGCAGAATCAATAGAAGAATGCCGATGATTTTTAAAATTAAAAACAAGATTTCCATCTGGAACCTTTCTCAGGACTTGTTTTCTGTTTCTCCAGAAAATAATCCCTTACTTTAAAATCTCCGGTCTCACGATATACGTCCATTACGATTGCCCCAGCTAATTCCATGGCATTCTCATATCCCTTATCCACTCCCACAACAAACAGTTCTGATTTTGGGTAATACTTCTGCATCAATTCCCAGGAAGGTATAATATCCAGAAGATTTCCCGGATGACTGCTCAAGGTAATCACATAAATATCAATCTGTCCCACTCGATGGCGTATTTTCCATTTTACCCTGTCTTTTTTTCCTGCTATACTTTCTCCCGCATAAAATTCTTTGTACCAAGTCATGAATCTCTCCTAAATAGGGAATCCAAAGCCCTTTCACGCCTCTGTTTATGATGGTGTTCAAAACTGCGGCATAGATGTTTAGAAAAAAGATGCCCGCTGTCCGTGAGCATCTTTTCTAAAAATATTTTCTGTTGCCCCAAAGATTACTTTTCTTCAAATCCAGATATTCGTTATACGCTTTCTCTAAAATCTGCTTTTCATTGGCAAAACGAAGCAAATGATAGGCTTCGTGAAACTTGTAATATCCTGAATCAACAAAATATTCTTCTCGTTGTGGTTTGCTGTAATAACTGTCTGCCATCATAAGATACCAATGTACATCCTTTTCCACGGTATCATCGGGAACAGTGAAAGTGTACTGGCTCTTTCCTACATATTTAATAATCAGAGCGTTTACCCCTGTCTCCTCCAGCACCTCTCTTGCCGCTGTGTCTCTATATTCCTCTCCTGATTCCACCGTTCCTTTCGGAAGTACCCAGCCTTCATATCTGTTCTTGTAATTCTTATACAAAAGCAAAATCTTGCCGCGAAATATTACCACACCACCACAACTCGTTGCTTCAATCATTGCAATACCTCCTGATGTGGTTTATAGAACTTTGAACATAGTATACCCCTTTTTTTCCCTTCTTGCAAGATTTTTCTTTTTTATCTCTAGTTATCTATTCATCTGTAAAAGTATCGGTCAAAGACCTGTTTCGCCACAGGAACTGCCGCTGCGCTGCCGCTTCCCCCTTTTTCTACAATAACCGTCACCACAATGGTTCCCTGTTCCTCTGTGGAAGCGTAACCGGTAAACCAGGCATGGCTTTCAGATTTGTTACTGCTGAACTCTGCAGATCCCGTTTTTCCTGCCGCCTGATAACTCTGTCCACTTAATTTAGAGCCTGTTCCCTCTGTAACCACTTTTTTCATAAATTCCTGAAGTTTTCCTGCCTCCTCTTCTGAGATCAGGGTTCCATACTGAGAAGCACGATAATTTTTTACAGTCACACCTTTATAATTCTCTGTATGGTCAATCACATAAGGCCGCATCAGCACTCCCTGATTGGCTATGGCAGAGGTGATCATTGCCAAATGCATAGGCGTCATCAAAGTCTCGCCCTGGCCAATGGCAGTCTGTGTCACCTCATCTGTATTGGCATTTTCTTTCAATGTGAAACTGCTCTTGCTGGAAGCATAGGGAATCGGCAGATTTTTTTGAAACAGCAGATCTTCACTCAGCTTCCGAAAAGCTTTTTTGTCCAACCCCAGCCCGATATTAGCATAAGAAGTATTGCAGGAATTGGCAAAAGAAGATTCCAGATTTTCTGTTCCGTGAACGGAATTGTGATAACAATGAATCTCTGTATTTTCCATCGTGATACTTCCAGTACAGTCATATGCATAATTCTGATAGTTTGGATTCTCTCGGATATATTCCAAGGTGGTCAAGATCTTAAAGGTAGATCCCGGCGGATACAGACCTTGAGCCGCACGGTTTACCAGCACAGAATTATCGCTGTCTGTATCTGCAATAATGCTTTCCCACTCTGCGGCAATGGTATTGGGATCAAAGTCCGGCTTGGATACCATAGCAAGAATCTTTCCGGTGGCAGGATCCAAAGCAACTACTGCGCCCCGGTTGTTTCCCAATGCCTGATACGCCGTCTCTTGGAGATCATAATTCAAAGTAGTGATCACATTGTCTCCCTGATTTTTCTGATCCTGAATCCCGTTGAACACTTGTTCCAAAAAGAAGGCATGGGACCGAAGCAGACTGAAATTTCCAAAAGATTCTATTCCTGATTTTCCATTGCTGTCATATCCCACTGCATGGGCAAACATGTTCCCATAAGGATAATACCTGGTCTCACTGCCATCTTCTCCCACGACTGTCTGAGCCAGCGTCTTTCCATCTGCAGAACGGATCTCTCCCCGCACCACATGCTCTGCAAAAGTATTCTGCCTGGTATTATAAGGGCTATTGATAAAATCCTCACTTCTGAACACCTGGAAATAGACAAAATATCCCATCATCAGAATAAACATTCCTACGAACAAGTATGTGATAACAGCAAATTCTCTGTTTTTTTCCCGATTAGTCGAAGTCTTGGATTTTCGTTCCGTGGATCGTCTCTTCATGTGATGAAATCTCTCCTTTCCTGCCTAAGCCTTTTTTCTTTTTGGGCCTCTTTTCTTTTGGATCTTTTTTCTTGGTCTCCTCTCTGTCCCTTTTTTCTGTCTGTCTTCCCTTTTTCTCTTCCATCTTCGCCTCTTTTTCTTTTTTATTTCCAGGCTTCTCTTTGCTCTCTGTCTGCTCTAACTCTTCTCCCCGCTCCCGCATCAGATACAATCCCTGGATAATGGCAAAAATGATCAATGTGCTCAAAAGGGAACTTCCTCCATAGCTGACCAGAGGAAGTGTTACTCCCGTGGAAGGGATAAACTTGATATCTCCTCCAATCGATAGAAAAATCTGAAATCCATAAATGGTTCCCAGTCCCAGCGCCACCAATTTATAGAACATATCTTTAATCTGCATAGCAATATTCAGAAACATCAACAGACAGCTCACACATACCAAAATCAAACAGATTGCAAAGATTCCGCCTAATTCTTCGGCAATTGCTGAAAAAATAAAATCCTGTTTTACTTCTGGTATTTTATAGGGCATTCCCTGATTCAGTCCCATGCCGAACCATCCCCCTGTTCCGATGGCAAAAAGGGAATTAGAAATCTGATTCCCTTCCCGCTCAAAAACCGCAAGGGGATCCTGCCAGGCCACTACCCGGACTCTCACATGATTGAATAGAAAATATGCCGCCACAGAGGCCGCCGCTCCGCATATCATTCCTCCGGCAAAATAGTATAGTTTTCTGGTGGCCACATACAGCATTACCATATAAGCGATAAAGAAAATCAATCCGGCTCCAAGATCTCTAGACAGCACTAGAATAATCACATGAAGGGCGGCTACCAATGTGGCTTTCACTATCTGATCAAATTCTGTAGATTCATAAAACATGGAAGCCACAAAAAATACAAAGATAATCTTAATAAATTCCGATGGCTGAACAGCAATTCCCGCCACAGAAAAAGAAAGTTTCGCACCGTGGGATACAGCTCCTAAAACTGCCACCACCCCCAGCATGGTAATTCCCGCCAGGGCATAGATCCAGGTAAGGCTCTTCACAAACTTCCAGCGGCTGATAAAGTAGGGAATCAACATGGTAACCGCCATGGAAACCACCGCAATGGCAAACTGTTTTACCGCATGTTTATAAGACAGTCTTGTCAGCATCACAAACCCAATGCACAAAAGCATGCACATATTATTTACCACAAGCTTGGAAACTCTTTTATAAAAAATCCCATAACAAATCTGTACCGCTGCAAAAAAGGCCACTTGTTCTAAATAGAATTTCAGCAAATCCAGATTTTTCGTGGAGAGAAAAAGCACTGCATAAGCATTCAAATGAAACAGGTACAGATAGATCACCTGTTTTCTATATTTCCATGCCTGCTCTTCTGGGTCCACGCTTCTCTTTAATGCAGAAAAGCATTGATAGGTATACAATGCAAATAGAATAATCATTGTGTACTTGGATAACTCTGTAATTAAATGTACCATAAAAATTCTGCTCCTCTATTCTACACCTCTCTTGAAATGACCGTTGGTGTAATCTGACAGGTATTTTTCTCTGCAGATTCCACCGGAAACTGCCTGTCTGTAATATTTAAAAATCTGTTCTGTCTCCTCTGCATTTTCTATTGAAAAGGAAAGTCTCACACCTTCTGTCTTCAAGGAACGGACTTCTTGAAAATGATGAAGTAAGGATAAAGGGCTGATATTGTAGATTACGTTATAGCAGTCCTCACACCTGCATTTTACTGGAAATCCTTTACCATAACGATCCTTCAGGTAAAAAGAACGCTTTCTCCCATCACAGCGGCCAGTATTTTTACCTACGCATTGACTGCTGATCATCAGGGGCTGATATCCATATAGAATAAGTTCTCCCTTTGCCCAATTTATCTTTCGCAGCTCCTTTAAGTTTAATTCCACTGGAAGGGTTACATGATACAGAGACAATTCTTCTAATTCTCTTAAAGCTTCCTTTGAATATGCATAAATGTTATAGTCTCCCTGTATCTGAGAAGGCGCGGCGCCCATTTTCTTTAAAAATTGAAGTTCCTCCAAATTCCGCACAAGATAACCATCCAGCCCAGATGCTTCGATTGTCTTCCAGTGTTCTGCAAACCAATCTGCTCTCTCCCGGCGAAATACATAAGGGAATGCCAGATAACACTCTTTTTGTTTTTGATGGGTCTGAGATACCCGTTCCCTTAACCCTTCTTCAAAAAAGTTCTGATAACCCCTCCATTGAAATTCTTCAAGATAGATTCTTCGAACTTCAGGCTGAGACAGCACAATTTGAAATTGTTCTAAAGTCTCTGTCAATACACGAAGCTCTGGCTGATGGAACTTTGAACTTAAATTCGATCCTGATAATAAGGTTCCAGTTGATCTTAAAGGCACATTTCCAGCTGTTTCTAAAATTGTGCTTAAAGCTTCCCCTGAAGCTGTATTTGCAGACAGTTCCGGAACTGATCTTCGGTATTTTGTCAGAATCTCTTCCTGCAGACGTTCTAACCCCGTTCTGCGAAGGTGGTTTAAGGCCTTCACCGGAAGAAAAATCTGCTCTTCCAGTTCCAGCTTTAACTCTTCCCATACAAAAGGCGTATTTCCTATTTTTCCCATTTTATCAAGGATTGTTTCTTTTGTTAAAGGCTGTTTTAATGATTTTTGCACCAGTTCCCCTGTCACCTTAACTTTATGATTCTTATATTCTATCACAAGACTGGCTGGAGTTTCTGCATAAAGTCTTAAGATTCCCTTTATTTTTTCTTTTGTTCCATTCTCATCCTTATCTTGCTCCTGTATACTGGAAGTATCTTTCTCATGAGAAGGTTTCAAAAAGGTTACCATATCTTTCCCATTTTGTCTCTTATAATATCCATCGGTAAAACCGCAGCGGTTTCCCAGTTTTGCCAGCATCTTTTTCTCTTCTTCTGATACCTGATACTCTTTTTCTGGCTCCCTTTCATATTGATCCATATATTTCCGATAGATTCTGGTCACCCCGGCCGCATACTCTGCCTGCTTCATCCGGCCTTCAATCTTAAAGGAAGAAACGCCGCTTTGGATTAATTCTGGAATTAAGTCGATGGCACACAGATCTTTGAGACTGAGAAGATATTGTTCCCTGGACTTTCCAAAAGATCTCCCTCCATTCCCGTCCCCTGTCCCTGTCAGCTGGTAAGGCAGACGGCAGGGCTGAGCACAGCGTCCCCGGTTTCCGCTTCTTCCTCCGATCATACTGCTCAGCAGGCATTGACCCGAATAACAATAGCAAAGCGCTCCATGCACAAAACTTTCAATCTCCACCCCGGTTTCCTGATAAATATGAGCAATTTCCTCAAGGGAAAGTTCTCTTGCAGTAACAATTCGGCTGCATCCTGCCTCCATCAGCATCTTTGCCCCATAAACTCCTGTAATGGTCATCTGTGTACTGGCATGGAGCGGAAGATCTGGAAAGTAACTGCGTACCTTACGCAGCACCCCCAGATCCTGCACAATCACCCCGTCTAAACCTCCTTGATAAAATGGCTGAAGATAATCCAAAAGTCCCTGAATCTCCGTTTCTTTTACCAGTGTATTCACCGTCAAATAAAACCGTTTTCCTCTCAAGTGAAGATAGTCGATGGCCTCTAACAATTCTTCTTCCGTGAAATTATCAGCATATGCCCTTGCACCGAATCTCTTTCCCGCCCCGTACACTGCATCTGCTCCGGCTTCTGCCACTGCTTTTAAGATATCAAAGGATCCGGCAGGAGCTAAAAGTTCTGTTTTTTTCCTGATTCTGTTTTCCATATGATGATTCTCCCTCTACCATGAACTTTAACTCCACAGCAACACAATCTTCTCTCAAGATGAAACACGGTTACATGTAACAAAAGTGACTCCAACAACTTGATTTGTCATGAGCCACCTTTTTTCAGACAGAATGATTTTCTTTCTCAGTCTTTTCTTCTTTTTCCTCTTTGATTACCTGTTCTTTTTCACTGTCTTTTTCTTTTTTGGCGCTTCCGCCTTTTGTATTTTTATGTTCCACAGCTCCCGTTTCTTTTTTCTTCGGCTGATCTTTGGAACTCTCTGTCGGTTTGGACGTCTCTGGAGGAGGAACTTGTCCCTTTACTTTCCCAAGCAGCGCATCTTCTAATGCTGTCTCCAATTTAGCTTTATGTAATAACAGTTTCCGATTCTCTTTTTCCAACTCCGTAGTAGACTTTTCACTGCTCTCTGCAGTAATTCTTACAGAAATTAATTCATGTTTTAATTCATAGATCTCTTTTTCTTTCTCTCTTACGTCCTGCTCTAACTTCTCTGCCTGTTCCTTCGCTTTAAAATAATCATCTGCAATATTAAGCTGTACCAGAGTTGCTTTCATCTCCCCTGGAAAACGCCGAAACTGTTCCATCTCGTCAAATTCATTGATCTTATTATTGATATAATTTGCCACTTTCTGCAAATAATCTTCACTTTCATAACCGCTTAAAGTATAGATCTTGCCTCCAATTAAAACATCTGCACTGGTTTTTGCTGACATACTTTCATCCTCTCCCGATCACTCTCAAACTCTTTTACACTTTTTTTATTATAACTGATTTTCAGAGAAAAACAATACTATTTTGCTATTTGAATCCCCGCATTTTGTATCCTTTGCTGGTTTGCCATGCCAAAAGGTTCACATCACAACGTGATGTGAACACTTTGCACATAAAAGTGTCATGGAAAGCTAGCTTTCCAAACACTTTTTGTGCAAGATGTCTATGCTGCCAAAGGCAGCAAGACCTTTTGGCATAATATACAAAAAGCATAAAAATATAAAACTTTTAACATTTTGTAATTCCAAAGTGCTTATAGGCAAAATCAGTCGCTACTCTGCCTTTGGGCGTACGGTTGATAAATCCATTTTTCACCAGGTACGGCTCGTACACATCCTCTATGGTTCCAGAATCTTCCCCCAAAGAAGCGGCAAGGGTATCCAGGCCTACGGGACCTCCCTGAAACTTTTCGATCATAGTCAGCAGAATATTTCGGTCATTTTGATCCAATCCATATTTGTCCACTTCTAACAGATCCAAGGCAAACACCGCCACCTCTTTGGTGATCTTTCCCTCATATTTTACCTGAGCAAAATCACGCACCCGTTTCAGCAGGCGGTTTGCCAATCTTGGAGTTCCTCTGGAACGCCTTGCAAGTTCAAAGGCTCCTTCCTCCTCAATCTCCACTTCCAATTTCCTGGCGGAATGAAGAATAATCGTCTTTAATTCTTCGGGCTGATAGAATTCCAAATGATGGACCACCCCAAACCGATCTCTTAAAGGAGCGGAAAGTAATCCCGCTCTGGTGGTGGCTCCTACCAGCGTGAAATGGGGAAGATCCAGACGGATAGACCGGGCGGTGGCCCCTTTCCCTATCATGATATCAATCACATAATCTTCCATGGCTGGATAAAGCACTTCCTCCACCTGCCGGTTCAGTCTGTGAATCTCATCTACAAATAAAATATCCCCTTCCTGAAGACCGCTTAAAATGGCGGCAATCTCTCCTGGTTTTCCAATGGCAGGCCCGGAAGTAATCTTCATGTGAACCCCCATTTCATTGGCTATAATCCCGGCCAAAGTCGTTTTTCCAAGTCCAGGAGGCCCATAGAACAGCACGTGGTCTAAAGATTCCCCCCTCTGTTTTGCCGCCTCAATATAAATTTTTAATGTTTTCTTTGCCTTCTCCTGCCCAATATACTCTTCTAAAGTCTGCGGACGCAGGCTGGTTTCTATTTTCAGATCCTCCTCTTGGATCTGGGTAGAAATCACACGTTTTTCCATGAAAGAAATTCCTTTCTGCATCAATTACCTATCAATTACTACAAAAAAGCCATCTGTTTTAAAGCTGCCTTCAGCAGATCTTCCACTGTAATATCTGAAGAAAGTTCCAAGCTGTTTACTGCTTTCAGGGATTCTGACGTTCCATATCCCAAAGCTGTCAAAGCCTGGACAGCTTCACTTTTTACTCCTGAAAGAGAGCCTGCCTGTTCCTCTGCCACGTGAGCTGTCTTCTTTTCAAAGGCGTCCTCTAACTTTAATTTATCCTTTAACTCCAAAATCAACCGCTGAGCAGTTTTATTGCCGATACCCGGAGCTTTGGCAATTGCCTTGACATCTTCTCCCAACACTGCAAACCGAAGATCATCCGGCGTCATAACAGTCAGCACTGCCAGGGCGCCCTTCGGGCCTATCCCGCTGACTCCCAGCAGCAGCTTGAAGATATTCAAGTCGTCCCTTGTTCGGAATCCGTAAAGTTCCATCAGATCTTCTTTTACATGCAGATATGTGTAGATCTTCACCTTCTGTCCGATTCCGGTAAAATAGTCTATCATACTTGCTGGAATATGGATGTGATAGCCGATATCATTTACTTCCACCACAATGGCATCCTCCAATATCTCAACCAGTTCACCTTTTAGATACGAATACATAGCCTCTCCTTACTGTATGCTGCTGTTCCGGTTCTCTCACTGTTTCTTTGCAAAAGCGCTTCCCGTTTCATTTACTGCCTCTCCATAAAAGTAAAATCCCTTGCACTCATTCAACTTTACCGATATGATCTTACCGATCATCTCTTTTGTTCCAGGCAGATGCACCACAAAATTACTGCTCAGCCTTCCTGTTACCAGAGACTCATCCTGCTCATTCACTTCTTCCACCAAAACAGGCTCGATTTTTCCCGTGTAAGCTTCTGCCTTTTTTGCCGCGATCTCCTGGACTTTTTTCAAAAGACGCTGAAAACGCTCTTTTGCCTTCTCTTCCGGCACTTGATCTTCCTTCCCTGCCGCCGGGGTTCCGGTACGTTTAGAATAGAGAAAGGTAAATGCACTTTCATACCCTACCTGTTCCACCACATCCATAGTCTCTGCAAAATCTTCCTCTGTCTCTCCGGGAAATCCCACAATGATATCTGTTGTCAAAGCAATTCCCGGAACGGATCTTCGTATTTTTTCTACTAACTGCAGATACTGCTCTTTATCGTAATGGCGGTTCATCTCTTTTAAAATACGGCTGCTTCCAGATTGAAGGGGCAGATGCAGATGTCTGCAGATCTTCTTGGATCTTCCCATTACCTCAATCAGTTCATCAGACAGATCCTTCGGGTGGGAAGTCATAAACCGGATACGTTCAATGCCCTCTATCTTTTCTACTTCCTGCAGAAGCTCTGCAAAAGTCATGGGCTCCTCTAAGTTTTTTCCATAGGAGTTTACATTCTGTCCCAGCAGCATTACTTCCACTACGCCCTCTTTAGCCAAGCGCCGGATCTCTTTTAAAATATCTTCCGATTTTCTGCTGCGCTCTCTTCCTCTCACATAGGGCACGATACAATAACTGCAGAAATTATTGCATCCAAACATAATATTAATTCCTGATTTAAAAAAATATTTTCGTTCTACCGGCAGGTCTTCCACAATCATATCTGTACTTTTCCAAATATCAATAACCATGCCCTGCTGTTCCAGCACAGTTGCCAGCAGCTCCGCAAATTTATAGATATTATGAGTGCCAAATACCAGATCTACAAAAGAATAGCTCTTTTTCAATTTCTCAATCACTTCTGCCTCCTGCATCATACAGCCGCAAAGAGCAATCTTCATATGAGGATGTCTTTTCTTATAATTGTTCAAATATCCCAGTCGTCCCCAGACTTTATTGTTGGCATTTTCCCGAACTGTACAGGTATTGTATATCACAAAATCAGCTTCCTCCCTGTCTGTCTGTTCGTATCCAATCATTTCCAAAATTCCAGTCAGTTTCTCAGAATCTCTTGCGTTCATCTGACAGCCCATATTGACCACACAGGCCTTCGGTTTATGGCCATATTCCTCTTCAAAATCCTGTATCCAGGTTCTGCATTTTGCCATAAAGTAATACTGTCTGGCTGGTTCCTCTATTGGCGGTTCTGAACTTAAATCTATTTTTTCTAAATCAATCTCTTGATACATTTTCCTGGCTTTTTTCCCTTCTGTCATAAATTATATGGAAAAGGCAGGAGGCTGGCCCAGCTTCCTGCCTAAAACTTTACAGTTGTTCCTGAAATCCTGGTTTGTACAAATGCCTTGGAATTCCATCTACCATAACTGGAGATACATCTCCCTGAATCAAAGGTTTTACATAGGTTACAAATTCATCTGTCACATAGGTACCATCCTTTGTCACCCAGTTTCTCGGTACTAATTTCTCATCATTTGCAATCTTATGCACATCTTTCACTGCTGTTGTGCTCTGATATGGATCATCAGAGATTCTCTCTAATACTACCATCTTTCCGGTATCGCCTTCGTCTGCCGCTTTTACTGCCGCACCGCCTACCTGGTAAGCTTCTAGAATATCAATCCGGGATGCAGAATGAGAAGCAGAACGCTGCAGGGTGCTCAACTCAATGGCCCGTGTCTTACATCCAATCTCTCCTGCCACAAAATTGGCAAGATATGCTGCGGTTCCAGAAAGCTGTTTGTGTCCAAAAGCATCTACAAACTCTACGCTGTTTCCTAACTCGCACACATATTTTCCATCTGGCGCTTTAATTCCTTCTGACACTGCCACTACCACCGAAGATTTCTTCTCCAGCAATTTGCGGATCTTTGTGATAAATTTCTCCAAATCAAATTCTAACTCTGGAAGATAGATCAGATCCGGTCCGGAACAATCTTCGCCCTGAGCAAGGGCCGCTGCTCCTGTCAGCCACCCGGCGTTACGTCCCATAATCTCTATGATCGTAACCAGACCTTTGTTATATTCCAAACAGAAGCTGTCCCGAATAATCTCTTTTACAGAAGTACCAATATACTTTGCAGCGCTTCCATAGCCAGGAGTATGATCCGTCAAGGCCAAGTCGTTATCAATGGTTTTCGGACATCCGATAAACCGGATCGTCTGTCCAGTGATAATCGCATAATCTGATAATTTCTTAATGGTATCCATGGAATCATTTCCGCCAATATAAACAAAAGCTTCTATGTCCAACTTATTTAAAATTTCAAAAATCTTCTCATAAACTCCCATGTCCTCATGAATCTCCGGAAGTTTATAGCGGCAGGATCCCAGATAAGCAGCCGGTGTGCGTTTCAAAAGTTCTGCATCCAGCTCATTTGTAATATGCTCTGAAAGATCAATATACCGTTCCTGTAACAATCCCTGTATTCCATGAAGCATTCCATATACTCTTTTTGCTCCACGGTCTTTCGCTGTTCTATATACCCCTGCAAGACTAGAATTGATCGCCGCAGTAGGCCCGCCTGACTGTCCTACAATCACATTGCGCTTCATATTAGCACCTCCACCATATTAATAAACTCGTAATACTCATTATATCAAAAAAACTCTCTTGGTACAAGCTCCTATTTTCTTGAGATTGTGTATTTTATCTTCTTCCATCACCTGCGGCTTTTCATCCGCTTAATGACTTTCAGCCTGGTAAATTCTTCCCGTTCTTTTTCTTCCAAAGCGCTCTGAATACTTTTTGCAAGATTTTCATATTTTGGAATCGTAATATTCTGCAATGCATTTGCCCGTTTCTGGGTCTTTTTGATATTGTGGGCCAAGCGATAGGCAGAGGTCTCAATCTGGGCCAGACGTATGGTCAGCTCTTTTACCTTTTGAAATTTATCACAAGCCTCATCCAGAGACATTTTGGTTCCATAAAAAGGATAGGCAGGTTTCAGCTCCTGTCTCTCATATTCTACCTTGGGAATCTCTGTTCCCATAACGCTTCTTCTTTTAATGGAAATGGAATTCTCCACTGGGACACGCTGGCTCAATGTTTCCACCTCATGGATACCCATCTGAATATTCGCTTTCTGCAAAGATTGATAGGCGCTGGTAAAGGTGACGTCTATTTCCCTCTGAATATCTGTTGCCTGTTCAATTAATTCCATCAATTCACGGATTAGAATATTCCGTTTTTTATCCATCAATTCATACCCTTGTCGGGATAAAGCCAAGGAATTTTTTGCCAATATTAAATTGCCTTTTGTGGGAAATGTATTTGGATCCAATTTGAATCACCACCTCTCATCCTGCTCCACAAAGCAACGACCGCTCAGCAAAGCAACGATCGCTCAGCGGGACTCCCTTCGCTTCGCCCGCTGTCCGTTGCACTCACATGACCATAGCAAAAGCATTTATTAGCCTGCAAGCAGGCTGTATCTGCTTTTTCCATGGCCCACGCTCGTTGCTTATCGCTCATAGTATTTTTCTAAGATTTTTGTGTCAATTCGGTCTAATTCTTCTTTGGGCAGAATGTGCAGTAATTCCCAGCCGATATCCAGAGTCTGTTCGATGGTACGGTTTTCACTGATGCCCTGGGCTACAAATTTCTGTTCAAAGGCTGTTCCAAACTGAAGATACTTTTTATCTGTATCTGACAGTTCATCTTCACCGATTACACTGGCCAGGTCTCTTGCCTCTCCCACACGGGCATAGGAGGAAAAGAGCTGATTTGCCACATCTTGATGGTCTTCTCTGGTGTATTCTGCTCCAATTCCGTCTTTCATCAAACGGGAAAGAGAAGGCAGTACGTTAATGGGCGGATAGACATTTTTCTGATGGAGGGACCGCTCCAACACAATCTGGCCTTCCGTAATATATCCAGTCAAATCTGGGATGGGATGAGTGATATCATCATTGGGCATGGTAAGAATCGGAATCTGGGTTACGCTTCCACTTCTTCCCTGAACAATTCCTGCCCGTTCATATAAAGTTGCCAGCTCACTGTAGAGATATCCTGGATATCCCTTTCGACTTGGAATCTCACCTTTGGAGGCCGATACCTCACGCATTGCCTCTGCATAGGAAGTCATGTCTGTCAAAATTACCAGTATATGCATTCCCTTTTCAAAGGCTAAATATTCTGCCGCTGTCAACGCCACTTTTGGCGTGATCAAACGCTCTGCCACCGGGTCATTAGACAAATTTAAAAACATGGTAACATGGGAGCTTACTCCGCTCTCCTCGAATCTCCTGCGGAAAAATTCCGCCACATCATACTTTACCCCCATAGCTGCGAACACAATCCCAAATTCTTCTTCTGATCCCTCTCCCAGAGAAGCCTGCTCTACAATCTGAGCCGCCAGCTGATCATGAGGCAGTCCATTCCCGGAAAATATAGGCAGTTTCTGTCCGCGGATCAAAGTGGTCAGACCGTCAATGGCAGAGACTCCTGTCTGAATATAATTTCGCGGATACTCTCTAGTACATGGATTCAAAGGCAATCCATTCACATCCAGCACCACTTCTGCATTGATCTTTCCAAGTCCATCAATGGGATCGCCCAACCCATTAAATGTTCTCCCTAAAATCTCTGTAGACAGTCCAATCTCCATGGGATGTCCGCTTAATCTGGTATGGGTATTTTTCAAAGACATCTCATCTGTATTGTCAAAAACCTGAATCACTGCTTTGTCTTCATCTACCGCAATGATTCTTCCTTTTTTGCGCCTTCCTCCTTCTACGATAAATTCCACCATCTCTTCGTAAAAGGCATTTTGCACGCCCTCCAATGCAATCAGAGGGCCATTGATCTCACTTAAACCTAAATATTCAATTGACATATGCTTCCTCCTATGCATTGGCTTCTAACAGCCTGCGGTAAAAATCATCAATCATCTGATGATATTTGTCAAATTTATACAATTCTTTGTTTGCCACATCATATTTGATCGCAATAATTTTTTCAAAAATCCTGTCTTCTCTCAAAAGAGCCACAGGCATTCCCATCTCCACCAGTTCTCTGCATTTCTCATAGAGATACAAAATAATTTTCATCATCTGAAGCTGTTTTTCCATAGGGACAAAGGTATCCTCTGCATGAAAAGCATTCTGCTGCAGGAATCCAAGGCGGATCACCCTTGCAATCTCCAAAATTAATTTTTGATCGTCAGGCAGTACATCGCTTCCGATCAGTTTTACAATCTCATTCAACCTGCTCTCTGTGGTAAGAATATTTAACAGCTCATTACGACAGGGAATAAAATCTGCCCCGGCATTGGCAATATACCATCCTTCCAGATCATTTAGGTATTCTGTATAGCTGGTCAGCCAGTTAATGGCCGGATAATGTCTGGCATAAGCCAAAGATTTGTCCAAGGCCAGAAAACAGCGCACAAAACGTTTGGTATTCTGGGTAACCGGCTCTGAGAAATCACCGCCCTGAGGAGAAACTGCTCCAATGATGGTGACGCTTCCGTCTGTTCCATTTAAGTTCTCCACATACCCGGCACGTTCATAAAAAGCTGACAGCCGGGAAGCCAGATATGCTGGAAAGCCTTCTTCTGCAGGCATCTCTTCCAATCTTCCGGAAAGCTCACGCAGAGCTTCCGCCCACCGTGAGGTGGAATCTGCCATAATGGCCACATGATATCCCATATCCCGATAGTATTCTGCCAGAGTAAGCCCTGTATAAATACTTGCCTCACGGGCCGCTACCGGCATGTTTGAAGTATTTGCAATCAGAGTTGTCCGATCCATCAATAGGTTTCCCGTCTTAGGATCTACCAGATGAGAGAACTCCTCCAATACATTGGTCATCTCATTTCCGCGCTCTCCACATCCAATATAGATAATAATATCTGCATCCGACCATTTTGCCAGCTGATGCTGGGTCATGGTTTTTCCAGTACCAAATCCCCCTGGAATGGCAGCTGTCCCCCCTTTTGCAATAGGAAACAAAGTATCCAAAATCCTCTGTCCTGTCACCAGCAGACGATCCGCCGGATATCGTTTCTGAATCGGCCTCGGAATCCGTATGGGCCATTGCTGGGTCATGGTCAGTTCTTTTTCTTTTCCCTCCTGATCACGAATTGTCACTAAGGTCTCTTCAATGGTATAGGCACCATCACTTACAACCCTAACTACAGTTCCTTCTATATCAGGCGGCACCATAACTTTATGTACAATAGCGGGCGTCTCCGGTACCTCAGCAATTACCGTTCCTCCAGTCAGAATATCCCCTTCTTTTACCAGAATCTTCGTCTCCCATTTCTTTTCGCAGTCTAAGAGATCTACATTAACGCCTCTGGGAATATAGGCGCCAGACTGTTGCCCAATCAACTGAAGGGGACGCTCAATTCCATCAAAAATATTAGTAATAATGCCAGGGGCTAAGGTAACGCAGATAGCCCTTCCGGCGCCTTCTACCATCTCTCCTGGCCGCAGGCCTGTGGTTTCCTCAAAGACCTGGATCGTAGTCTGCTCTTTTGTCAGGCCAATCACTTCTCCCACCAGACGATGTTCCCCCACATAGACCATCTCTGACATTTTAAAACCTAAGTTTCCTTTGATGGTGATGATCGGTCCGTTGATTCCATATATTTTTCCTGTCACATTCATAGATAAGTCTCCTCCTGCTCTAATTTCGTCATAAAGGATTCATCAATCAAAATATTTCTGGAACGGATCACTGCCCGAATTCCTCCGCCAAAGTCCATACTGCTTACTGTTAATTCCATCTTGGTTTTATGTTCCAGCTCTTCCTTTTTATCCGCGTCTGAAGGATTGATGTAGATCGTCACTGCTTCCTTACCAGCCACCTTCCTGGCCATCTCAATCTTAGCCGTCAAGTAATCTTTATATGCTTCTGTTTTCTGGTATTCTTCCAGCAGAATTTTCACCTGCTCTATAAGCTTTTCCTTCCACTCCCGTTTGCAATGATCCAAAATTCTTTTTTGCCGGAGTACTTCCTTGGATACTTTTCGGTTGACTTGTCTGCGGATCTTGGCCTCTTCTATCTGAAATTTATGTTCCAGCTCTGTCTGTTTATTTTTACGGAACTCTTCCAGCTCTTTTTCACAGGACTCTTGATACTCCCTTATCATAGCATCACTTTCTGTATTTGCCACATCAATGGCAAATTTCTGGAATACCTTCATTTTTTCCTTTATCTGCATTCTGTTTTCCTCCTGCCCGGACACCCCAGCTTACTCTCATCTTATCTTTGACTTCCTTAGAGTCGTAAAGCAGCGTTGTCCTAAAGCTTCAGTCCAATTGCTTCACTGACATAATCCGTAATGAAATTCTCTTTCCGCCCAGTTCCATGACGGTCTGGAATCTCAATCAAAAGAGGCAGACGCCGGTTCAATTTTACATCGTCAATCAAATCCGGGAATTCTCTGCCAAATTTTTCTGTCAGCAAGACAATTCCAATCTCTTTGTCCTGAAGCACAGTGTCTAACGCTTCCTTTAATTCCTGGCGCTCATGTACCACCACACCTTCCACACCGGCCAGACGCATCCCTGTGTAAGTGTCCTTATTATCACTGATCAGATACATTTTCATAGCTTGTTTCCTTTCATTTCGCCGCTGACTGCATCCTTTCTTATCCCAAAATGGAAAAAGAGATCAACAGACCATACAGAGCAATGGATTCTGCCAAAGCCACAAAGATCAAAGCTTTACCCATAATGCTGGAGTCTTCGCTCAATGCTCCAAGAGCTGCGCTTGCCGCACTTGCCACTGCAATACCTGCACCGATACAGGAAAGACCTGTGGACAGAGCTGCCGCCAGATAACGCCATCCTTCTACGTTAGAAGCTGCCGCCTCTGCCGCTTCTCCTGCCGCCTGTACATTTCCGCTGAACAAAAGAATATCCGCCACCAATACAGTTCCGAAAAAGAAAAAGATATTGCATCCCAAAGCCGCTTTAAATCCGCCCTCTTTCTTTTTGCTCAGTAAAAATCCCCCCACTGGAATAATCATGCTGCAAAGTAAAATCACCACTAATATAATTTTTGTTATCATTTTCGTATCCTCCTATTGATTCCTTTTTTTAAATGAAATAAAGGGTTTTCCATTGCCAGTGTAAAAACGGCTGAACATCTCATAGTATTCCAGACGAAGGACCTGAATCCCCACAACCAATCCTTCCAATCCGGCAACTAAAATGTTTCCCAGTACAATAATGATCCAATTGGGATTTCCTTTTTCCAGTCCGGCCAAAGTCATAACTACGCCCATCATTCCCGCATGGCTCAATGCAAAAGCCCCCACACGCACAAAAGAAATGGTATTGGTAGCATAGCTGAGCACCACGTCAAATCCCTCTACTAAGGCTTCCACAAAAAACATCACTTTACTGCCTTCTGGGAAAATATGACTTTTTTTCTCTATCAGATGGCTCAAAGGCTCTTTCATCAAAATTGCAATCAAGGGAATCCCCACTGCAATTCCAATCAGTATCGCCGCCGGAATTCCATTGCCTGTGATAAACAGCACTGCGCAAAACGCAACAAACCCATAACAAATCAACCCTGCCAAACCGCTCTGGTTAAACAACAGCCTGCCATATTCTTTGGCCCGCACCGCGTTGATCATATTCAGAACCATAGCAATCAAAATCAACGCCGCTCCAAATCCAATAGCCAGCATCAAAGTTGTCATAATATTTTCCATAGGTTTCATCCACAGCGCTGGAAGTACTTCCTCAAATCCAAAGAAACTTCCATATAGGAATCCAAATACCACAGACCAGATACCCGCCACAGCAATAATACCTGCAAGCCTTATATTTTTAAGTTTGTAAAGCAGTACCCCGCCCAGAATCAGACAAGCCCCCTGCCCCACATCTCCAAACATAATGCCGAACATAAAGGTATAAGTCAACGCAATAAACAAGGTCGGGTCCATCTCGTTATAAGCAGGCAGGCCATACATTTCCACAAACATTTCAAAAGGCTTTAGAATCTTCGGGTTTTTCAGCTTAGTGGGCGGTTTGCTCCTCAGATCATCTCCCGGCTCTTCCTCCACACAGTGGACTTTCTCGTCCATTGCAACCTCCCGCTGCAATTTCTCTGCATCCCTTTTGGCCATCCAGCCATATAAAATGTAATATTCTTCTCCCTCACTTTTAGCACTTGTACAGGCTGCGTATTTTCGTATCTCAAAATTACTGCAATAGCTCTCCACACATTCACAGGCAGCCAAAATCTCCTGTTCCCTATTCTTCACCAATTCAGCCATCTGCATCTGCAGACGTTCCAGCTTCTGCTCATATTGACTCAACAATTCCTGGGCCTGCTCAAAAGCTTGTCTCGGCGTGCCCTCTAAATCCTCCGGCACTTGAATGGCCTCAAATTGAAAAGAAGAATAAACTGCCTCAATCTCCACCAAATGGGTATGTGGTACAAAATAAACGCCCCAGACATATTCACTGTCGTTATTGCATTCATAAAAAAGCGTATAGGGATTCTGATATATGTACTGTTCCAGCTTATGGAAATTTTCAACTGCAATTTTTCCAAATTGATAATCAATAAAATGAAAATCCCTTAACTTGCACAGTTCAAAATCCAGACCAATAAAAGGAGCATATTGCGCCATGGCCTCTTTCAGCTGTCTGAGATGGCCCTGAATCTCCTCCTGTTTTTCCATGGATTCTGCCATCTGTCCATAGACATTCAGAATAATCTCTTGAGCCTGCTCCACAGTCACCTCAAGGTCCGTCCTTCTAGAAACATCTAAGTACTGCTTCAGTTCCTCCCCTTTCTGAGCAGTTTCTTTGTACAGATTTGTTTCCACAAAGGGACGTACATTTTTCAAATTGTTTAAGCTGGTCATTGCATTTTCAAAATGAATATCGTATTGGTTCAGATACGATTTCACGACCCGGTCAATATCATCTTTCGGGCCAGCGATATGCAATAACTTCATTTTCTCAATCAAAGCGTCTCCTCCGTTCCTTCATATATAGACATATCATATATTTAATATTAAATCTCGGATCTCTTTTGCAGGAACTTGATATCGTATCCCTTCCAATGCAGTGGTCAGGTGTTCAATCTCCTGCTCTTTTTTATAAAAATAGCAAAAAACAGGAGCCATAGAAGCCGGGTATTTCTGACACACATGCCGATACATCTTCTCCATCACCTGGTGATAAGAAATCTCATCCTGCATTTTTACAAGTGCTTCTCTTCCCTTGAAATATGTAGTATTTCCCAAAATCCTGCAGAATTCCTCCTTCTGTTCCGCTTCCAGCAATTTTTGAAATTCCGCTTTCTTTAATTTGTAATGAATCGGAATTAGATTTCCAATCATTTCCTCTGGTTTTTGATGAAAAAATTGTTTACTCCGATACATCCACATAATATTCAGCCAGTCAATCTGAGTTCCAAAAATTTCCCGAAGCACTTTCTGCATCTTCTTATCTGAAAATCCCTCTATCTGCTTCCAGACTTTTGTAAAATAAGATATCTCAACCTTGGGAACAGATTCCTCATATTGAATCTGCTCCAGGTACAGCTCCATAGCCTTTCTCTGCTGTCCGTTTCCAAACAGATATAATTTCCGATAATCTTCCAGAATAGAATTGTGGATTAAGGCTTCCACCTGTCCTCTGTGCTTGATCTCTTCATGTCCTCCGTAGATCCTGCCATAGCTTTCCTGCTCTCTTAAAAAGCCGATGGTCTCTTCCACTGTCTGAAATTCTGTGATCCGTTCAAAGTCTTCCTGTTTCAGCAGCCGGCTCTGCATTGCTCTTGTCTTTGTAATCAATCCGCTGTATTGCAGCAACTCTCCTGCCATAAGCTACACCTCTGTTATCTTTTTCACAATTTCCTGGGCAAATTTCTGGAGGTCCTTTTGATAAGAGGTATTGATCTGTTCCACCTGTTTTTGATTCTGTTCTACAAGTTCAGCAATCTCTTCTGCCGTCTGTTCCTCCAACTGAGATTTCAGAATACTTAACCTGCCTTCCAGCTCGCCCTCCATCTGCGCGTCTGCCTCTTCCATCTGCTTCCTATTTTTCTCCAACAGCTCCTCCCGGCGGGAATGGGCCTGTTCCATAATCTTTCCTGCTTCTTCCTCGATCTCATAGAGCCCCATGATCACTTCATTCATGATGTCCACCTTCCTTAATATATGCCTTGACTGCAAACTGTTGGTCCTTCACACCGCTTACCAAACGATCTGCCAGAGACTTTGCAATTTCTTCTATCACATTTCTAATCAGGCTGCGGACCTTCTCACTCTCAATCTTGTATAAAGCTCCTTTTTCTGAATACTGACAAAACATCCGCAGCACATAAACAGTTCCCTCTTTCTCTATCACCATAACGGTTCGATAATTTCGAAACAACTGCTGGCACAAATAGCCGCCCAAAAACATTTCATAAGCAATCTTTGACATAACATTACTGGGTATTTCACCATTGATTTTATTCTGTACCTGCAGGACACAGTTTTCTTCCGGGTGATGAAACAGATTGTGGGTATGCTCCATATGATATTGATAACTATGCTCTTCGTACATATAATAACGCATAAACTCCTGAAGCAGTTCTTCACATGCCGCGGACGCATAGGCACTTTCCCCTGGGTCCAATCCCTTGATCTCTGAGTTCAGATTCCCTCGGATCACACCTACTGCTACTTGATAGATTCCTTCATGTTTCTGTCTCTTCTGCTCTAACTGTTCTGAAAGTTTCTGAATATTCCGATTCATCACTTCCAGCTCCTGTTCCATTTTTTTACGCTGCTTTTCTTCCTTTTCCTGTATCCTGTAGTATTCTAACGCCTCCTGAATAGGCTTTAAAATATCTTCCACAATAAAAAAAGGTTTCAAGATCATTTTGAAAATTCTCGCTTTGTTGAAAATTTCCAGTGTATCCGCCACATCGTCGATCTGGGTCATAGCAATTCTCACTGTGAATGGAGACAGCATCTCTACCATCTCAAACACTTCCTTACCAGACATAATCGGCATATTCAATTCACTGATCAACACAGCTACTGGGTAATTTTTTACATACTCCAGCGCCTCCTCTGGATATTGAAAAAATTTACAGTCAATCTCATCCTGGCAAGACGCCAACATCCTCTTATAGCTTTCTATCCCATTGCTGTCATGGTCTAAAATTACCACTGTATCCATAACCTGCCTCCCTTCCTGATCTCTATGAATCCACTTGCTTTAAATTATAACAGAATCCATCCGATTTTACAAAATTTTTTTCAACTTGAGTTTCCGTATTTTGCAATTTTGCACAAAAGTGTTTGAACAGCTGGCTTTCCATAATACTTTTATGTGCAAGGTGGAGCTGTCACACTAACATAAATTACAAGCCACGATTCGTTCAAAAGGTTTGCATTGCGAACTTACAGAATGCAAAAATCCCAAATTTTTCAAAACAATCCAAAACTCAAGGAAACACGTACAAGCCGGCCACATATGATACATTGTAATCAAAATATTGGAGGATTTAAACATGAGTGATTTAGCTGCAACAAACTGT
>JAAWBG010000080.1 GCA_022792535.1 Lachnospiraceae bacterium | reverse complement strand
TTTTGCCTCTTGTGCGAGTGCGCATATTATTTTTATCTTATAGGAATATACCTTCACACTTTAGCGGGACAAGGTCTTTCTTATCTTATAGGAAATCCGAAGGAATTTCCTATAAGGATTCGGGTGTCAAAAGCACCTTTGGCGCTGCACTCATACCATATATTGCTATTGCAAGCTTGCTTGCACATCAATATATGGGATAGAGCGGGTGCACCGCACCCTTTTGACACTCGAATCCTATAAGATAAAAAAAGCACCTGGACTTTTTCATTCCAAATGCTTCTTACAAGTTCTGCAGAACATGCTTTTCTCTCAAACCCCTTTACAGCCTTCTAAATATTTTCCAACGATAGTCTCGATATTTTCATGCATATCTATCGTTCCTGCGCTTACGCACCAACAATAGATAATACCTCTGGATATAACCAAAAGTTCATTGGTTATTTTCTCTGCTGAAACCTTCTCTGAGATCTTCCCTTCCTTCTGAGCCCTAAGCACCAGATTTCTCAGCCCCATAGGCAGACCCCGGTCGGAAGACAAAAAAAACTCATTTCCATTATTGATCTGAGCCTTATATGCATTTCTTACCATATCAACTCCCTTTTTTTCTGCATATTCCACCTGATATATCAAATAATCAATCATCCCTTTTAAAGGTTCACATTCCTGGAACTTTGGTATAATCTCATCCTCAAAAAATTCATCCACTTCTTTGTATATCTCAATAATAATCCCTTCTTTACTCCCCAGATGATGGTAGTATGCCCCTACTGACACATGAGCCTTCTGACAGATCTCCTGTATGGTCAATTCATCCAGGGTCTTTGTTTTCAACAGCTCCATGGCTGTATCTATGATCAATTGTTTGGTTTTTTCTGCCTGCAGCATTCTTGAGGTTTTCGTCTTCACTCTGTCGTCTCCTTCACGATGATATTTCTTTAAGGATTTTAACACAATAATTATTTTTTGACAAATCCTGGAATACGTGTTTTCAAATTACTGCATTCGTACAGCTAAAAAATCCCTGTAACATATAAAATCCCTGCAGCATATCGCAGAATCCCAATGGGATCACAACCATATGCTGCAAGGCAACTTTATTTTTTACAATCTTATTTTATCATTTACAGATCTCTTGCCAGCTCATACGCATCCCAGATTGCATACATAATATTATGTACTTGATTAGAATCTCCAATATTATAAACCGGAATCTCTAAATCTTTCAATTCTTCATACAAACTGCCATTCTCCAAATATCCTACTGCTGTGATCAAGGTATCGGCTTCAAGGGAGATTGTCTTTTCTTCAGATTCTACAACAACAGAATGTTCTTCTGTTTTCAGAACTTTCGTATTTGTATAGGTGTCTACTTTATGATACTGCAGCAAATCGTGCAGCATAAATTCGTTCATATGGGGAATGCTTCCATGTCCTCCTAAAAGTTCCGGCAGTATCTCTACAATAGATACTTTCTTTCCCTGCTGTGCAAGCCACAAAGCAGTCTCACATCCTACCAGACCTCCGCCGACTACCACTACATGTTCTCCGCACTCTGTTTTTCCCAATAAGATATCTTCTGCCGCTGCTGCTGTCATTGCACCCTCAAATTCCATTCTTCTGGCCTTTGAGCCTGTTGCAGTAACAATAACATCTGCCTGATAAGACTCTGCGTTCTCTTTGGTAACCTCTGTCTCATACTGAACATCCACACCTAGAAGCTCCATCTGCTTTTTATAATAATCTATCAATTTAAGATCATTTCGTTTAAAATGGGGAACTCCTCCAGGAATCAAATTTCCGCCCAATCTGTCAGATTTTTCACATAAAATAACAGAATGCCCTGCAATTGCAGCTACTCTTGCAGTTTCCAGGCCGGCAACTCCTCCGCCTATCACAAGTACCTTTTTCTTCTGAACAGCCGGAATAATTCCATAGATTTTTTCCCGTCCGCATGCAGGATTTACTGCACAGCTGACTGGTGCGTTTGCAATTCTTCCAAGACATCCCTCATGACATCCCAGACAAGGCCGAATCTCGTCCAATCTTCCTGTTCTGATCTTTTCCACCAGTTCAGAGTCGCAGAGAAGGGCTCTTCCATAGCTGACAATATCGCAGGATTTTCCGATTTCACCTTCTGCCAGATTGGGATCTTCCATTTTTCCAGCCAAAATAATCGGTACATTCACATGCTTTTTCAAAATCTCTCCAAATTCACAATATACCCCGTCCTCAAAATACATGGGCGGATGATTCCAATACCAGGAATCGTAAGTTCCTGCGTCTACATTCAGTGCGTCATAGCCAGCCTCTGTTAAAAGCTGCGCCGCCTTAATTCCTTCCTCGATATCTCTTCCGGCCTCCTGGTACTCTTCTCCTGGCAAACCGCCCTGGCGCAATGCTTTCATACAGCTTTTCAGACTATATCTTAAGCTGACCACAAAATCCTCACCGCAGGCTTTTTTAATTCCTTTTACGATTTCCGTGGACACTCTCAGACGATTTTCCAAACTTCCGCCAAACTCATCTTCCCTGTGATTGAAAAGTGCAATGGCGAACTGATCTAACAAATATCCTTCATGAACAGCATGAATCTCAACCCCATCAAATCCAGCTTTTTTTGCAACCACTGCAGACATCACAAACTTCTGAATCAAGTTCATAATCTCTTCTTTTGTCATTTCCCGGTGAGTGACAGCAGGGTTAAACCGATTGGTATTCTCTGAAGGGGCGATCTGTTTCCCAGTAAATCCCGGCAAAGCGCTTCGTCCCAATCCTCCTGTCAGCTGAAGGAAAATCTTTGCGCCATATGCATGAATTCTCTCGTTCATCTGATATGTACTGTGGATAAAGCCAAGAGGAAGCCTTGTAGGGCAGGGAAGCCCCATGGGCGGAAGATCCTCAATTCCCAGATCCACGCTGCATATTCCTGTAATAATCAGCCCCACTCCATATCTTGCCCGTTCTACATAGTAGTCCTGCAGCCTCTGATTGAATCCCCCGAAAGAGTCTGCATATCCTACTGGTCCCATAGGCGCCATAGAGGTTCTGTTTTTCAGTTTCAGTTTCCCAATACTTGTCGGTTCAAATAATTTTGGATAATAACTCATACCATATCTCCTTTCCCAATACATTTCGAATTTGTTCGTAGAATATATTCACCGAATATATTCTATCTAAAGAATACGATATCTTCTGCCTGTTGTCAATAGAAACATTTTTTATTTCCTTGCCGCCGCAGTGGGATCATTCTATTTTCTCTTATAGGAATATACTTTCACGCTTTAGCGGGACAAGGAATTTCCTATAAGAGAAAAAGAATCCTACAGCACTGTCTTCCAGTTCTGTAGGATTCTTTTATTCCATCCCATTACTTTGCTCCTGCAAAGTGATCCTTAGATTCCGGCGGCGCCGCGCCTTCCGTTCTCTAATTATATTTACGTTTTCTTGCTGCTTCGGATTTCTTCTTACGTCTTACGCTTGGCTTTTCGTAATGTTCTCTTTTACGAATCTCCTGCTGAATACCAGCCTTTGCACAGTTTCTTTTAAATCTGCGTAAAGCGCTATCCAAAGTTTCGTTCTCTTTCACGATTACATTTGACATAGTCTCACACCTAACCTCCCTCCAGTTGCGTATTGTGCATATTCAACTGTTTGGGTCATATTTTATTGCACTGCTATTAATTATAACAGATATTTCCCGTAAGTCAACTGTTTTTCTGCGAATATTTACAAACTAAATTTTTTCTTAGACCTGACTCTCCAATACTGTCTTCACCTCTGCAATAGCTTCTGGAATTCCTGCCGGATTCTTTCCGCCTGCCTGAGCCATATTGGGGCGTCCGCCTCCGCCTCCCCCTACTTTACCGGCAATGGCTTTAATCAAATTTCCTGCATGGGCTCCCTTTTTCATGGCTTCCTCTGTTGCCATGGCGATCAGATTTACCTTTCCTTCTTTCTCAGATGCAAGCACTACCACGCCTTCCTGGATTTTTTCTTTTAATTGATCCCCCAGATCACGAAGACCGTTCATATCCACTCCTGACACACTGGCTGCCAGAAGTTTTACGCCCTTTACCTCTGTGACCTGATTCATCACATCGCCTAATGCGTTCTGAGCCGCTTTGCTCTTCAAAGATTCATTTTCACTCTGCAGGGCTTTCATCTCTGCCATCAGATGTTCTAATTTTTCCACCAAACCTGCCGGATTGGTCTTCACCGTTTTTGCAGCAGCCTGAAGAGTCTCCTCCAGCTTATCATAGTACTCAAACACTCCATTGGAAGTCAGAGCTTCAATACGCCGCACTCCTGCTGCCACGCCGGATTCAGAAATAATCTTAAAGGCGCTGATATTGGCTGTATTCTCCACATGGGTACCGCCGCATAATTCCACAGAAAAATCTCCCATCTTTACCACGCGGACAGATTCTCCGTATTTCTCACCAAAGAGAGCCATAGCCCCTGTCTTTTTCGCCTCCTCCAGACTCATCACTTCTGTGGTAACTGGAAGAGAGGCCCCGATCTTTTCATTTACGATGGCTTCTGTCTGTGCAATCTCCTCTGGGGTCATTGCTGCAAAATGAGAGAAATCAAACCGCAGCCTGTCCTCATTCACATCGGAACCATGCTGCTCCACATGGCTGCCCAGCACTTCCCTAAGGGCCTTCTGCAGCAAATGAGTGGCGCTGTGGTTTTTTCCGATCAACCCACGTTTTTCTTTTTCCACCGACAATTCTGCCAGGTCGCCCACCTTAAACATGCCAGAGGTCACCACGCCTACATGTCCGATTCTGCCTCCCCGCAGATGAATGGTATTTTCCACCTGGAATTCATTCTCGCCGGCACGGATCCAGCCGGTATCTGCATTCTGGCCGCCCATGGTGGCATAGAAAGGCGTCTCTTTTACAATAATGGTTCCCCTGTCTCCATCTGACAAGGCTTCTGTCAGTTCTGTCTCTGTGGTCAATACAGTAATCTCAGAATGATGTACCAAACGGTCGTAGCCTACAAATTCAGAGGTAATCTCTGGGTCGATCTCATCATAGACGGTAGCGTCCGCTCCCATGTAATTGGTCTCTTTTCTTGCGCTTCTGGCCTTATTTCTCTGGTCTTCCATACACTTTTGGAATCCTGCCTCATCAATGGAAAATCCCTTTTCTTCTAAAATCTCCTGGGTCAGATCCAGAGGAAAACCATAGGTGTCGTAAAGCTTAAAGGCATTCTCACCAGACAGAACTTTTGTCTTGGAATCAGCCATCTCTGCCTGCATCTCTGTCAAAATATTCAATCCCTGGTCAATGGTCTTATCAAACTTTTCCTCTTCCTGAGTCAGAACTTTAAAGATAAATTCTTTCTTCTCCTCTAACTCTGGATATCCGTCTTTGCTCTCGGCAATCACCGTTCCGCTTAAATCTGCCAAAAATTTATTTTTAATTCCCAAAAGCCTGCCATGGCGCGCCGCCCGGCGGATCAACCGGCGCAGAACATAACCTCTGCCCTCGTTACTGGGCATAATGCCGTCTGAGATCATAAAGGTTGCGGACCGTATATGATCTGTGATCAAGCGAATGGACACATCATCTAAATCATCGGTCTGATAAGTCTTTCCTGCAATCTCGCACACCTTGTCCCGGATGGCTTTCATGGTATCAATATCAAAGACAGAATTCACATCCTGTACCACCACTGCAAGACGTTCCAATCCCATTCCTGTGTCGATATTTTTATTAGCAAGCTCCTCGTAATGTCCGTGTCCGTCTCCGTCAAACTGAGTAAATACATTATTCCACACTTCCATGAAACGATCGCACTCGCAGCCTACTTTACAGTCTGGGCTGCCGCAGCCATAGGCTTCTCCCCGGTCATAATAGATTTCGGAACACGGTCCGCAGGGGCCTGCCCCATGTTCCCAGAAATTATCACATTTCCCATTTTCGTCACGATAAAAACGAGTGATCTTCTCAGCAGGAACTCCCACTTCTTTGGTCCAGATCTCAAAAGCCTCGTCGTCTTCTCCATAAATGGAAGGATATAAACGCTCCGGCTCCATGCCTACCACTTCTGTTAAAAATTCCCAGCTCCAGGCAATCGCCTCATGCTTAAAATAATCCCCAAAGGAAAAATTACCCAGCATCTCAAAAAAAGTGAGATGTCTTGCTGTTTTTCCTACATTTTCTATATCTCCGGTACGAATACATTTCTGGCAGGTAGTCACCCGTTTTCTAGGGGGAATCTCCTGTCCGGTAAAATATGGCTTCAATGGCGCCATTCCTGCGTTGATCAACAACAGGCTGTTATCGTTGTGGGGCACCAGAGAGAAACTCTTCATCGCCAGATGTTCCTTGCTCTCAAAAAATTCCAGATACATCCTGCGCAGTTCATTTACTCCATACTTCTTCACAACTAATTTCCTCCGCTATCTAGTTCTCTTTCTGTGTCATTTCTTCTGCTGTCTTGCTGTCTTTTCTGTCACGCAGTTTTTTTCCGAAAAAAATTCCGCATCCGGCTACTGCCGCCATCACAATAAATTTTACTGCATATTGTATAAAACTGGCTAAAAACGTCATAAAAGCACCTCCTAATCCATACTGCCTTCTTGGGCAGCATCTCGTCGGAAGGCATTCTTAAAATGCGATGCCCTGCCTTCCTCTTTGATTCTTTATCATACCATATGATAGATTAGTTTTCAAGAAATATCAGAGCAAAGCTCTCACACTTCTAAAATCATTCTTCTGTAAGAAGCACATCTTCCAGCAGATTTTCTCCATCTGCTGCTGAAGTGGCAAGCTGATCACACCGTTCGTTCATCACATGTCCGTCATGACCCTTCACCCAGATAAATTTCACCTGATGAGGCGCCATCACTTTCAGCAGCGTCTGCCAGAGATCTATATTTTTCACTGGCTTTCCATCCGACTTTTTCCAGCCTTTTTTCACCCATCCAGAGATCCATTTTTGATTAAAGGCGTCCACCACATATTTGGAGTCTGAATACAATTCCACCTGGCAGGGCCTGTTCAATTCCTCCAGACTGCGGATTACCGCCATCAACTCCATTCGATTATTGGTGGTTTTCCGATAGCCGGCAGAAATCTCTTTTTTATAGATTTTTCCTTCCCGGTCCATATAGACCAAAACTGCTCCATAACCTCCCGGCCCGTCGGGGTTCCCTCTTGCGGCTCCATCTGTATATATTTTTACTTCCATATTTCCTCCATTCTGATCTATCTGTTCTCACCTGTCTGGTACTGTCTTTTCCCTCTTTCACCGGCAGTTTGGCACTGGCAGTTCCAACACCTGATTTTCCCCTTCTATCTTGAGAATCTTTTCCCGTATCCTGTTGTTTTGAGGAAGACTTCGATATTCCTCTATCAATTCATAATGTTTCCACAGATGCATAGGCACAATATAATCTGCCGAAACCTGTTGGACAAAATAGTCAATTCCCAGATACTTGTCCCTCTCCTGCCTTGGGTCTAACACCACAAAAGCCAGATCTATCTTTCTGCCTGCCAGCAGATCTATCTGTTCTTTATACTCCTTTTCCTGAGCCTGATTAAAGGCCTCTGGCTCTCCTTCCCACCGCCACCAGTTCAAATCTCCCGCATGGTAAATGGTCCTGCCGGAAACAGTGGTCACAAAAGCCACGCCGCTGTCTGTGGAGCGCAGGGTTTCCACGTGAATCCCACTGCCTTCTCCTCCGATTTCGTATTCTTCTCCCGGTCTGACATAAGTGATTTTTTTCTGAATCTCTTCTCCAAATCCCAATCGCCCCAGCAGAGAACCGCCTAATTTCTTTTTGATTTCTTTTGCAAAAATATAGTGAATATTCCTATAATGTCTACTCCAGCTCAGCACTTCACGGTCAAAGTGATCTCTGTGACTGTGGCTGGAAAAAACATAAACTGGTGTTCCCTCCGGGAATTTCGGCATTTTCCCGTGATAGGCACAAGAAGGAACAGCGTCCCCCTTATAATAATCAAATACCAGAACATTACCTTCTATCTCCACACAAAAAGCGCTGTGATGGATATATGTGACTTTTATTTTATGCTTCATCTGCTTTTACCCTCTTCTGATTTCTTATAATTCCAGCACTTCTAAATCTTCTGGAATATACAGATTTCCATGAAAATACTGTTCTCCTTCTGCATGATACAATTCTTTCCGCCTCTTGATATTATCGTCTTCTGTGTGATACAGCAAAAGATTCTCTACCTTCAGACGTTCCGCTACCTGACAGGCATCCTTCACTGTGGAATGGGCCTTCTCATAAGGACGGAATCTATCTGCCTGCTCGTGAAGACAGAAGGCCTCATGCAGCAGCCATTTACTGTTTTCCACATAGTTTTTCTCACACTCTTTGTAAGGCTCGTCTCCACAGCAGGTCAATTTCTCCCCCTTCTCTATTTCCATAGTAAAACCGTATTGTTTTGCCTTGGAGGACTGGATATCAAAAAAGGTCACCGGTTTTCCCATCAGATTTCTTGTCTCTTTATCTGTCACAGTAATTAAATGGAGTCTGTCATCTAAAAACCGGATCTCTTTTTCCTGCAGTAACTGGCTGGAAATATACCGGATCAGCTCAATCACTTCTTCATGGGCATAGATCCTGGCTTCTCCCTCATAGGCATCGTGATTCATGCTGTGGCAGATCATGCGTACCATCCAGATAATTCCCATCAAATGGTCTACATGTTTGTGAGTCACAAAAATCTCTCTGATCTCTGCCCAATGGATCCCTGCGCGTTTTAACTGCCAGAGAATGGTATTTCCGCCGCCGCCATCTACCAGCAGATGTTTTTCCTGTTCGCTTAACACAAAACATGTGTTGTAACACTCTGTCACAAGGGCATGTCCTGTTCCCAACATGGTAATTTTCATCTTCAAACTCCTTGTCTTCATGCAATTCGGGTGTCAGAAGATGGCTGCAGTTCCTATCGCAATTTTCAACCACCTTCTGACACCCGACCTATGGAATGCTGTCACGGATCAATCATATCACAATCCTGTTTCTGTCTGCAAGTATATTCCCTATATTTGTTCCCCTATATGATAATACATACCAGTCCGCCATTGCTGTCGTTGACAATCTTTTGCATGGTATCCTGGAGTTTTACCTGGCTCTCGTCGTCCATCATAGTAATCTTGCTTCGTATTCCGTCTTCCACCAGCTCTCCGATGGATTTTCCAAAGATATTAGTCTGCCAGATGCCTTCTTCCTGTTCTCTGGAAGTCTTGATGTATCCAATCAGATCCTGGGCCTGTTCTTCGCTTCCGATAATGGGGGCGATCTCTGTCTCTACATTTGCTTTTATCATATGTATGGTTCGGCACAAACAGAAGTTTCACCGCCGCGTTTTCGATTGAGGAAAAAGGTCATAGACTCATCCAGCACTTTTAGATAAATATTCAGCTGCGCAGCACTTCTCTGATCTTTTCCCGCCACCTCGATCCGATCCAGAATGGCGTCTGCCATTCCGCTGCTGATTCCTTCCCCAAAATTAAGTTCCTTAGAAATCAATTCTGGAAAAACATGAATCTGGTCAACAACATTTTTATTTTTTTCCTTATCCTCCTCCAACTGCCTGATCTTTTTCTGAACTTCTTCCATCTGAACATTACATGCATTATTTCTTTCTTCAAATTCTTCATCAGAAATTCTGCATTTTATGTTTAAGTCCAAAAGCTTATCTTTTTTATGCAGCAGGCCGTCAATTTCCATTCTGCATTTTGCTATCTCTTGTTCCAGAATGGATGCCCCAGAAGCCTCTGTATAGATTTTTATCAAATCACGTATGATATCAGCTTGATTGACAATCAAGTCTCCGCAGATCTGCCTCATAACTTCGTCCAGCTCTGTTGTATAGAGAATCGGCGATCCGCAGCCCTTTCTGCCCTTTTCTGCATAAATTTTACACTGCCAGGCTTCTTTTGTACCGCTTTTGTACTGATACATCTTATGATGATAGGATGTCCCATGTTCCATGCATATGATCTTGCCGCTGTATTTGTATCTGTTGGTGTAGGCGCCTGTGGCTGCCGCCTCTTTCCTAGCGCTGCCTCTTTCCTGGAGAATCCTGTTTGCCCTGTCCCACAATTCCTCTGATACAATAGGCGGAACATTCTCCTTATCCTCATACATCACCCATTCTTCTGGCTCTATATACTTTCTCGCACTATGCCTATAGTCATATTTCTGCGTCTTATTTCCGCAATAGTAGCCTTTATATTTTGGATTCGAGATAATATTTCTTATGGTACTGGCAGATAAATCATTATTTTTAGAATTTTTCACCCCTTGTTCTCCCAAAACTCTTGAGATCACCCGCATTCCTAAATGCTGATTTACATACATATCAAAGATTTTTCTTATGATTTCCGCCTCTTCTTCCAGGATTACAAGTTTTCCATGATCTTTTTTATAGCCCCAGATCTTATTGTTGCCTAATACGGAACCTTTTTCTATCGCACGTTTAAAGCCAAACCGCACTCTCTCTGAAATCTTGCGTACCTCATCCTGCGCGATACTGCTCATAATCGTCAGGCGCAGCTCACTGTCTGGAAGCAGCGTATTGATATTATCTGATTGAAACAAAACGCCTACGCCAAAGTTCAATAACCGCTGTGTATACTGAATACTGTCTACTGTATTTCTGGAGAAACGGGAAATCTCTTTCGTAATAATAAAATCAAATTTCCCTGCCTCTGCATCTTCAATCATAGTCAGAAAACTCTCTCTTTTTTTCACGCTTGTGGCGCTTAACCCTTCGTCTATGTACCCCTCCACAAATTCCCAATTCAAGTTCCCATTTATCATATCAGAATAATATTTAATCTGTGCAGACAAGGAATGCAATTGTTCATCCTTTTCCGTAGACACCCTCGCATAGTAAGTGACTCTCATGGGAATATCATAAATTGACTTTCCGCTGTTTAGTTCCTTTCTTATACTGTATAAATCCATACCGTCAGCCTCTCCTCATACCTCTTCTGCCTCCTGTCCTTATACCTCTTATCCTCATACCTTTTATCCGTTTTTACCTACGCTTTTTTATAATCATTTTCTTTGCCTTATCATATAATTCCTCTGAGATAAAGCCTTTTTTTCGCAGTTGTTGATTAATATGCAGCTTCACCTGAATCTCATATTCCTCCATAATGCTTTTCTGTTCCATCGTCACTTTTGCCGCCGCCTCTTTTTATTTTTTACATTCTATGCAGCTTTTCCAAATAAATACCTGTCAACCTTTCCGCCGCAGTGCGCATCTCTATCTTTTTTTCTATCGGAAAGATACTTTCACGCTTCAACGTGACAAGGTCTTTCTGATAGAAAAAAAGATGCGAATCACCAGAACCAGGTCTGATGGATTCGCATCCTGTGTATTCTTATCTTTCCAGGAAAGACTCCAGTGTCAAAACACTTTGAAACAAATTAGATAAAATCAGCGTAACGGGAACTTCCCTGCACATTATAGGCTCCGGCTGCTGTATAACCATTGGCAGCATTGGCATGAGTGGTCATATAAAAATCTACCAATGATGCATGAGTGGCAACAGAAGAGCCATAGTCTTTGAAGAACTTCTGTACCTGAGACATATCTGATTTTTTAAATATGTCCTCATCAATCTTCATTCTGCCTTTTACGTCCACACTAATTCCAAATTGTTTCAAGACATTTGCACTTTGAGCTGTTTTTCCTTTGATCTGAGACAGATTTGCTAATACGCCGGAATTTGAACTGGACTCGGCTGTATCAAACATACCGTTGTAATTGCTGACAAAACTCTTTGCCGCTGCAAAAATTTTGTCAATATCATATTTACCTGTCTCATTGCCATTCTCATCTTTTATCTTTTCATACAATTTATCAGATGCCAGCGTCTCACCATCTGCCTTGAGGGAAGCTGCACTGGAACCTGTGGCATTATTAGTCCCTGTACTATCATCGGCAGCATCTGTCTTATCCGTCTTATCTGTGGTACTTGTACCAGCGGCAGTATTTGCAAACTGAACGCGGGAAGAAATCTTAGAGCCATAACTCATAATATCTTTGCTGGAAAACAGATCCTGTACTTTTTTGACATCTGTTTCCTTCAGCTTGCCTTCATTCAGCTGAAGAGTTCCATTTGCGTTAATTGTAATGCCCAGCTCTGAAAGTTTATCTGCATTTGCAGACGTGCTGTTCATCATATTTGCCACATATGCTGTCTTTCCTGCCAGTGTGGAACGCTTTGCCGCAGTCACAACGCTGTTATAATCCGCCACATAATTCTTCATTGCGGAAACTACTTTGTCTGATGCGCTCTGGCCTTCTGTATCTGTATAAGTTTTTTCATCCTGTAATGCTGATACGGAACCTTTCAGCTTAGAAAGACCTGCTGTGAGATTCTCATTGGCCTCCTGGGCCTGTTTGGAAATCTTCGGATTCTTCTTCTCTTCTAAAATTTTATCCAGTGTAGTTCTGGAATCGCTTTTGTTACCTCCGACTCCTGAGGCTGAATTCTGTTCCTTGCCATAATAAGCTTTCAAAAGTTTACCATAGCTTCCACTTTTAATGCTGGCATAATCTGAGAGAAAATTCTGATTCCCTGCTCCCCCTCCAGTGGAAAGACTTTGGAACAACTGTGAATAACCTTGACTCATACATCATCACTCCTTTGAATAAACTGTAAACTTCCATATCCTTATGCATGAATAATCCGATATCCCATTGCAAAATTCTTTTAGTTATGTCTATTATAACACATACATTCCAGGATTACAAGGTAACTTAAACTTCTTTTTGTGCCTTTCCATATGTATGGAAGGTGACTGAGCTTTGATTTTTACCCCGAATTTATTGCCATGGCGGATCAGTACCGGCTCCTCAATCTCAATATCCGTAAGCTGGGGCGTTACCACTCCATATCCTTTTTGTTTTACCGCTTCCATGGCGCTTCCCACTTTATCGTATTCCTTCTTCATGCTGGACAGTTCTCTGATCATAGAGATCAGCTGATATTCTCCGGAAATGGGCACTCCTGTCAATTCACTCATATTTTCATAATAATATTTCTGATCAATATCAAACAGAATCTGCACACATCCCCGCGACAATTCCACTTTATCTAATTTCATTCTGCGGATATACTCTCCTTCTGGTACCAGCTCCGTATTCCGCACATCCTTGGCATAGGTAAATTGTTTTAGAATCTGCATGGCATTCTGAATGATGTTCTCCTTAATCTTATGGGTATTTTCCAGCATCTCCACCCACTTCGGCAGGAAAAAGTCCACCCGTTCAATGGGAAATTCATAGAGAATACTTTCCAGAATACGGAAAATATCGTCTTTTCTGAGCTGCTCACAGTTTACCGGAAGGGTAGACACCCCGTATTTTTCAGAAAGCTCCTCTGCTAACTTCTGGCTCTCTGTTCCATAAGGTTTCTGGGTATTCAGCAGCAAAATAAAAGGTTTTCCCAATTTTTTTAATCCTGCAATAGTCTTTTCCTCCGCTGGAATATAACTTTCCCTGGGCAGTTCTGTGATAGAGCCATCGGTAGTGATCACAATCCCAATATTGGAATGTTCCCGGATCACTTTTTGAGTGCCGATCTCTGCTGCCTGGGTAAAGGGAATCTCATAGTCGAACCAGGGCGTTTTCACCATCCGCTCTGTCCCCTCCTCCATATGCCCTGTAGCCCCTTCTACCATAAAGCCTACACAGTCAATCAGCCTCACGCTGACTTCTAAGTCTTCGTTCAATTTAACTCTGGCAGCTTCTTTTGGCACAAATTTCGGCTCCGTGGTCATGATGGTCTTTCCCTGGGCAGACTGGGGCAGTTCATCAGTAGCACGCTCCCTGCTGTGGGCATCTTCCATTTCCGGCAGCACCATCACATCCATAAATCGTTTGATAAAGGTGGATTTCCCGGTCCGCACCGGTCCCACTACCCCGATATAGATATCTCCATTGGTCCTGGCACTGATATCTTTGTAAATATTATATGTACCGGTATTGATATTTTCCATAAAAAAACCTCCTGTTCTACTGTTATCAGTATATGCAGAAGGTTTGCAATGAATGCTAATTATGGTACAAAGTTATTTTATCTTATGATCTTCAATGCTCCTGGCAGACATTCATACCGCAGGTGCATGGGATCTCCCAAATCTTCTCCGTCTGTATGTCCCGCCACAGGTTCCTGAAGCCAAAGAGTACAGGATTCACAATCAGAAAGCTCAATTCCCCGGAACCCTATGTGTTTTCCCTTAACCAAAGCAAGAAGCGCCATCACCGCCGACAGCTTTTTCACTCCATGAATATAACAGACCGACAGCTTTCCGTCCTGATCAGAAGCATCGGGGGCCATAGGCAGTCCTCCTCCTTCATAGCGGTGATTCATCACTGCCATACAGATCAGTCCATGAATTCTCTTTTTCTCTCCATCATCAAATTGAACGCTGGCTTGAATGCTGGGCATCTCTGCCAGCGTCATCCCAGTTTGAACAAAATATGACACTCTTCCCAAATGCAGTTTATTCAAAAAAACTTTCATTCCAGAGGCATTCACCCGCCGGCACACATCTGCATCCATCCCTACACCGGAACTGATGTTAAAATAAGCTGACTGTTCCAACCCTCTTCCCCAGGATACCTTTCCCACATCCATTGGATATAATTCTGTGGATTCCAAGATAACCTGCAAAGCTGCAGGGGGATTCTTGGGAAGATGCAGTCCTCTGGCCAGATCGTTCCCAGAACCGGCAGGAATGTACCCTAACTTCACTTTTTCAAAATTCTGGATTCCATTTACCACTTCATTGGCTGTTCCATCGCCTCCTACTACCACCAGTGAAATCACATCTTCCTGATATTTTTTCGTCAGCTTACCTGCCAATTCCCCGGCATGACCCTTGTATTTTGTAAAAAAAGCCTGGTACTCTACTTTTCTTTTCTCAAGTTCCTCTTCCAGCATTTTCCAGACCCGTTTTCCTTTTCCGGTCCTGGAAGTAATGTTCACAATAAAATAGTACATATCCTGCTCCGCTTTTCTGGATGTCCTTTTATGATTCCGCTCTTTTCGGCACTCTTCCATACAGTTCCACCTGCTTGCAGATACGCCGAATCAGTTTCTGATTGATCGCCCCCGGCTCCATGCGCCACATCCAGTTGCATCCCAAAGTAGATGGCGTATTCATCCTGCCTTTGCTTCCAATTCCCAAAAGATCCTGCATGGTCACCACAGCGGTATCGCTGACACTAGCCCAGACTGCTCGCATCACGCCCCAATGATAGCCTTCCTCTTTGTCCAGATGCAGATACTCTTTCGCAAAAGAGACACAAGGCTTTGGAGCTGTCTTCATCCAGCCTAAAATTGTATCATTGTCATGGGTTCCTGCATAGACCACAGAATTAGTTGTATAATTATGCGGCAGGTAATCTCCGTCCTCTCTGGTATCAAAAGCGAACTGTATTAACTTCATACCTGGATAACCAGATTCCGCCAGCATTTCTTTTACAGATTCCGTCAGAAATCCCAGATCTTCCGCAATGATATCCAATCTGCCCAATTCTTCTTCAATGGCATGGAACAATTCAATCCCCGGTCCCTTCCGCCATTCTCCATTTCTGGCAGTCTCATCTCCAAAGGGGATCGCATAATAAGACTCAAATCCGCGAAAATGATCAATCCGTATCACATCAAACAGCCGGGACATTTTCTGCATCCGCTGAATCCACCAGCGATAGCCGTCTGATTTCATTACATCCCAGCGAAACAAAGGGTTCCCCCACAACTGACCGTCTGCGGAAAAAGCATCTGGCGGACAACCTGCCACATCAATGGGCACCAGATTGTCATCCAAATAAAACTGGGAGGGATTCGCCCACACATCTGCACTGTCCATGGCCACATAGATGGGTACATCTCCAATCATACGGATTCCATTTTCATTTGCATAAGACTTCAATTCTTCCCACTGCTGATAAAAAAGATACTGAAGCATTTTCCAGAAATTCATTTCCTCTGCCAGCTCCGCTTTTGCCTGCTCTATGGCCTCTGCTCTGCGCAGTCTCAATTCCGGTTCCCATTCCGTCCAGGAAGCTCCCTCATGAGTATCTTTCAAGGCCATAAACAGCGCATAGTCTTCCAGCCAGTCTTCCTGTTCCTGACAAAATCTATCATAATCTTCCGGAATTTTTTTCTGAAATCGGTCAAAAGCTCTGTGCAGCAGCGGATAACGATTGTGATACAAGATCCCATAATCTACTTTTGTACAATTCTTCCCCCACTGATAAGATTCGCATTCCTTTTTCGTCAGAAGTTTTTCCTTACACAGCCGCTCCAAATCAATAAAATAGGGATTCCCTGCAAAGCTGGAAAAAGACTGATAGGGAGAATCCCCATAACTGGTAGGACAGATGGGCAGCACCTGCCAATAACTCTGCTCTGCCTTTACCAGAAAATCTATAAACTTTTTTGCCTCTTTCCCCATGGTTCCGATTCCGTAGGGGGAGGGCAATGATGAAATATGCATTAAAATTCCACTACTACGCATACTGCGTACCTCCCTGCTGTAGATCTATTCTGTATCTTCCTTCTTACAACTGCCTCTGTCATTTCACTTCTGAGACATCTATTTTTTTTACACTTTCTCCCTGCACCAGATGAAAAGGCACTACCTCATGCACCGATACAGCGTCCATGTCTATATTCTGTAATAATATCTCCACGCTTCTTGCCGCCAATATTCCATACTGCTGCTGTATGGTGGTAAGCTTTGGATTATAATATTTTGCCATGGTAATCCCGTCAAATCCCATAACTGAAATATCCTCCGGAACACGTTTTCCGCAATCTATAATAGCGCGGATTGCTCCGATGGCTGTCATATCACTCATGGCAAATACTGCGGTGATATCTTCTGCCTTTGCCAGCAGACGCTTCATAGCACCGTAAGCGCTCTCATAAGAAAAACGAGATTTCTCATAATATTTCTGTTCCTCAAAAGAAATCTTGTGTTTCTGAAAACTTTTCATACATCCTAAATATCTCTGTTTGCTGGTATGGGACATGGCAAAATCCCCACCCAGAATTCCAATTTTTTGGTGCCCTTGATTTACCAGATAATCAATGGCATATTCCGCCGCCGCCACATCATCTGTGGACACACTGGATAAACTCTGAAATCCCAGAGACTCTCCCTGGTTGGTGACCAAGACACAGGGTACGTTCACTGCCTCAAACGACTGTTCAAAAAATTTAGGATTGCCGCCTAAAAACAACATCCCCATTGGTTTGCGTTCCCGGCAGACAATCACGGCCTCCTCTACCTCATTATCATCTTCATCTACATAATTGATGCTGACATTGTATCTGGTAGCCTCCACTTTCTTCTGTATTGCTTCTACAATACTGGCAAAGAGCATATTGGAAGTACCCTTTACCAGTACTGCAATGGTCTTACTGCTGTTTTGTTTTAAATGTTTTGCATTGTTATTAGGCACAAAATGACGTGCTGTCACAATCTCCGTGATTCTTTTTTTCGCTTCCGGGCTTACATCCCTGCGATTGTTCAATACTCTTGACACCGTGCTCACGGAATAACCTGATTCCCTTGCAATATCTTTAATGGTCAGCATATCATTTCCCACCTTACCTTACCGTCTAGCCTTTTACCGCTCCTGCCACTACACCTTCAATAATATGTTTCTGGCAGGCCATATAAAATACAATAATAGGGATAATCGCCAATACCAACATGGCCATCATAGCTCCCATATCAATAGAGCCATAACCACCCCTTAAATACTGAATTGCAATCGGTATCGTCTTCCAACGTTTGATATCTAATACCAGATAGGGCAGCAGATAGTCGTTCCAAATCCACATTGCCTGAAGAATTGCCACTGTGATACAAGTTGGTTTCAGAATTGGAAATACTACCTGGAAATAAGTCTGAATCGGTGTGCATCCATCAATCATGGCCGCCTCTTCAATCTCTAACGGAATACTTCGCACAAATCCGCAGAACATAAACACCGCCAGTCCGGCTCCAAATCCCAGGTACACTAATATAATACCAACTGGGCTGGATAAATGCAACATATTTGCAATTTTTGAAAGGGTAAACATCACCATCTGGAAAGGTACGATCATGGAAAATAAACACAGATAATACATTCCTGATGAAAATTTTGACTTGATCCTGGATATGTACCAGGCGCACATAGAGGTACACAAAATAATCACTGCCACAGAAAAAATCGTGATAAAAAGGGAATTCTTGAAAGCGTCAAAGAAATGAATCTTCTCAACTCCGCTGACATAATTATCCCATTTTACAAACATCTTACCCGTAGGAATTGCAAAAGGTTTTCGGCTGATATACACTTTTTTCTTAAAGGAATTCATCAGCACCAGAAAAATGGGAAATACCCATGCAAGGGAAAGTAAACTGAAAAATATGGTAAAAATCCATCCATGTTTCGCTTTTCTCACACCCATTACTGCTGCACCTCCTTGCTTCTCGTCAATTTATTCTGGATCACTGCAATCAATGCAACCAGGATAAAGAATATTACAGATTTTGCCTGACCCACTCCTTCATATCCGGTTCTGCCATAGAAGGTACTGTAGATATTCAAAGCTAAAAGTTCTGACATGTTGGAAGGTTCTCCCGCTGTCAGCGCCAGGTTCTGGTCAAAAAGTTTAAATCCATTGGTCAAAGTTAAAAATGTGCAGATGGTAATGGAAGGCATTACCATGGGAATTGTCACATTCTTTAAAATCTGTCCTGGAGTTGCACCGTCAATCTTTGCCGCCTCGATCAACTCTCCCGGAATATTCTGAATACCAGAAATATAAATGATCATCATGTATCCAATCTGCTGCCAGCACATTAAGATTACCAATCCCCAGAATCCATATGTGGAGCTGTAAGTCAAAGTCTTATGAAACTGTGCTAAAATACCATTCAGCAGTAACTGCCAAACGTATCCTAATACGATACCGCCGATTAAGTTAGGCATAAAAAATACGGTTCTGAAAATGTTTGTTCCTCTAATTCCCTTTGTTAAAAGCATCGCTACTGCAAATGCCAATACGTTGATCAGTATTACGGAAACAATTGTAAATGCTGCAGTATACCAAAGCGCATGGCCGAATGTCTCGTCTGCAAATGCTTTCACATAATTGCTAAGACCCACAAATTTTGCATCGGTAACTGTCGTAAATTTACAAAATGATAAATAGATACCCATAATAAAAGGAACTATGAATCCAATTGTAAAGGCTATCAGAGTTGGAAGTGCGAAAATAGGAAAATATTTTTTAAGTGATTTTTGCATAAATTACCTCCCATATTTTTATAATAGAGGCGGCAAGCCGCCTCTATTATCAGTTAAGTTCCTGAGAACTTCTCTGTTATTTTTATTCCTCATTTGCTGCTTTGTATTCTGTTGCCCATCCGTCAACAAATTTTTCTACTACAGTATCCCATTCTCCGGTTCCCTGTGCATACTCAAGCAGTGCGCTTCCTACGCCATTCTTCCACTCTTCAGAAGGCATTGTGGTAAAGCACCATGCAACAGTTTTATGTCCTGCATCAATATCTTCCTGAGCTGCTGCTACCAATGGGTTGCTTGGCTGATAGTCATCGCCGAAAGTAGTAAACGGAGTTACAAATCCCATCTTATCACGGAAAGCGGTACGTCCTTCGTCAGAAGTGATTACCCACTCAAGGAATGCAAGTGTTGCATCAATATCTTCCTGAGAAGCATTTTTGTTTACACACCAGTAGTTTTCAGAACCAGTACAAAGTCCCTGATTCTCTTCTCCATCTACACCAATGTAGATCGGCATCATGCCAAGGTCTTCATCTGCTACTTCATTGTCTTTGATATCATTGTAAGCCCAGGTACCATTCTGATAGAATACTGCCTCGCCCATTGCAAATTCTGCTGCAGAATCTTCGCCGGTTGCACTGGATAACATGGTAGGCTCAATGGTAGTGTCTGTGGTGTACAGATCCCATATAGCTTTGTAGTTGTCCAGATAAGTTCCCTTGATTGCATCAGTAGTCTCAATACCGTCTGCCTGATATTCATAGTAAATCGGAAGATTTGCTAAATGTGTCTTAAATCTCCAGTCAGAAGAACCATCCATACCTGGGGAAGTAAACGCACCGTTTACGCCAAGTTCGTCTTTTTTCGCCTGGATGTCATCTGCTACTTCTTTTAATTTTGCAAAGCTGTTGATCTCAGAAGCATCTTTAATCTTTGCGCCGTCTAATGCACAATAGTCTGCTAATAACTTCTTGTTGTAGATCAGTCCGTAAGTCTCGATTACGTATGCAACGCCCTGTACCTCACCGGAATCAGCGATAAGAGCAAAATCATCACTCTTCAGGTTTTTGTAAATAGCGCTGTCTTTCAGATCATAGCAGTAATCTTTCCAGGAAGCCAGTCCCACTGGTCCGTTTACCTGGAATAAAGTAGGAGCTTCTGACTTATCCATCTCAGATTTCAAAGTTTTCTCATACTCTCCGGAAGCTGCTGTTACCACTGTTACCGGTACTCCAGTCTGCTCTGTGTAAGTCTCTGCCAGTTCTACCCAGTCTGGACCTTGCTCCGGCTTGAAATTCAGGTAATACACGGAACCGCTGCCGCTTGCTGTCTTGTCATCTCCGCTGCTGTCTTCTTTGTCATCCACATTTTCTGTGTCTGTTTTGTTGTCAGAAGCATCATCCTTACTTCCGCTGTTTCCGCTGTTGTTGCCGCAGCCTGCCGCCATGGTCGCTACCATTGCTGCCGCCAGCATCAATGATACAAATCTCTTTTTCATTCTACATCCTCCTAATATAATAGTGAATTTTACCCTGGAAACCATTTACCAAAGAACTTCCTTCTTGTCTCAGCCCTTACCGGCGTCCTGTTTTCATTCTTCCGATCATTTCTGATAACCTTTCCGGTAACTTTCCCGGTAACGTTTCCAACTGATAGGCTCAGTATAAGCCCTTTCCCATAAAAATGCAATATGGTTTTTACTTTTTCCTGTCATTTTGTAAATTATATACATTTTAGTATTGCGTTTTTTGTCTGTTTTATACAATAACCTTTCAAAAAAAAGAACCTGCCGCTGTAAAATCAGCAACAAGTTCTTTTTTTCCTGTCATTATTTTTCCTTACAGAACTAACTCCAAACTATTCTTTAATATACTGTCGTGTTAATTTCTCCATTGACACAGTCAAAGTCCACCTGATCAAAATAAACGTAATGATCCATGGCGTCGCGCATCTCATACATCATGCAGTATTTTCCGTCTGGAAGCTCCATCTCGCCAAAAGCTGTATCAGCCGTTACGGTGATAGTATCAACGGTATAAGGCTCAAACTCATCCTCTCCGCTAACGGAAGCCAGATACCAAAGAGTGGTAATCTCGTATCCCTCCTACAGAAGCCGCATTTCTTTATCAGCCATTCTGCTTTCATCAATCCCCTGCCTTGCTCCCAGAATATTCCAGCTACTGGTTTTAAAGTCATACGCCACCTGCAAATGGTACTCTTCGCCATTTAAGAGCACTGGCACAGAATAGAGATTATAATCGTCCCCCTCAAAGCTCAGCTCCATATAGACCAGATGGCCGTCAATTGCTCCCCAGACACCTCGGAAATTATCGGCAAACACTCCGTTTTCCCAGTCGGCATCCAAATCCCTTCGTCATTGACATCCAGCTTTTTGCCATCCCAATCCATTGTGGTCAGATTCCTCACCTCAGGAAGCATGTCAAAATCCATGTCCGCAATATATTCCATGCCGGAATCATCCAATTCCCCTGTAAGTTCATAAGCATAGAAATATTTAAAAGCTCTGCCTGCACCAAGTCCTGCATAACTGTTAAATTCGTTCACTTGTGTTCCCACCTCTTCACAGCCGGCGTAATAAGTATCGCAGATTATTCTGCCAAGTTCCTGACCGTCCATAGAAGTATTTTCTGCCAATGCTCCTACCCATTGAGAATAATACCATCCATTGGCAGGTTCTGTTTCCTCAGAAGCAGCAAGATAGTGAGCAAATTCAGAAAAAGTATCCGCCACATCCACCGTTGCCATCAGGCAGGTGTCAAATCCCACCATTTCCAATGGCTGATGATCCAAAGAAGGTTCTCATACGCCGGAAAAAGCCTGATACATCTTATCTAAAGTCAAAGAATTATTGTAATACAGTTCATCGAAAGAAGCTCCTGACACAGAACCCCCTCCATGATTCCAAAACACAACCGCAGTCTTTTCCGCAGGATAATTTTCTTTCGCAAAATCCAGGAAATCTGCAAGGGTCTGAGCTTCTTCCATACTGGCAGAGGGCTGCTCGTCCACTAGCTGCAGTCCTTCGCTGTTGTAAACCCAGCGCTGGAGCTTTTCCGCATTTACCAAATCATTGTGCCAGAGAGAAGCTCCTCCAGTCTCAATGACTACATTTACATCTTCAGGCAGCATCACCTCCATAAGTTCACCCAGATCCCCACTGGCAAATCCTCCGCCGGATTCTAAGTTGCTGCCGCAGAGATACCAGTAAACCGCTCAGCTTCCTGGTTCTGCCTCCACATTTGCGGAAGGTGCATTCTGGTCTGTGTCCTGCTCTGCACTTTCTTCTCTATTTTCCGCATCGGATGACGTCTCCTGGCTGCCATCTCCTGCCTGATCCTCCGCCGCCTCATTTCCACAGGCAGTAAAAGAAAATATCATTACAAAAACCAGCACCAGCGGCAACAGTTTCCTTTTCACAATCTTTTTCATAATAATCTCCTCTCCGTTATATTCCAAGCAGCTGACGCTTTTTGGCAGTAAACTCTTCCTCAGTAAGAACTCCTGCATCCAATATTTCTTTGTACTTTTTGATTTCGCTTACATAATCTGCCGCCGGCGCCGATTCTGATGATATGGCAGAGGAGCCATCCTTTATCTCTCCCGCTCCATCCGTTCCATTTGTTCATACATCTGCCGCTGTATGACAATCTGCGAAATCTCAGCTGACATGGATTTTACGCGTTCTGGAATATGACTCTTATAACATTTCAAATCGTTCCCTGCGCTCTCAAAAAGCAGTGCATCATCTTCTAAAATCCGAAAGGATACAAAATTGGAAGCCTCAAATACCAATGCCTTTTCTTCATCCTTCAAACGAAACAGCCCCTTGGCCTTGTCTATCAAAAGATTTTCAGTCGCATACCCGGAAACGAGCCGGATACTCTCTTTAAAAGTCTCCTGCAGTCTTTTGTTACTTGTGAATAATCCCATAATTTCATCCTCCCATTTGAGTTTTCCGTAAAACCTCCAACAACAACGCATTCTTCATCTATTGTCAGGATTTACCGCTATTATGATATATTTACAGGAATACATCAAAAAGCGGACATTGCGTCATGAATCGTCCTTAAAATGCAGTGAATCGAAAAAGGAACCTGCCGCCGGCAGACCGGTGAACAGGTTCTTTTTATAGGATACACTTCTTTTAGGCAATAATATGAACTGCATTATCCTTAATCTCATTAATTTTTTGTATTAATGAATTTCTTGTCTTTGCATCAAACATTTTTATAAACGGAACAGGTTTATCAAATGGCGGTCTCTGCAGATCTTTAATATCTTCCATATAACCATTTTGTTCAATGTGATTGATAATCTTATAAATAAATTGTATTTGCTTTTGATTCAATGCAGCTTCATCAATAAATGCTGAAAAGGCTTCCATTGCTGCTTCATGATCTAATTTTGCAATTTTCCTGATCTGTAAACCAAAAGGGATATCTCCAAATTCACGCTGATAATCTTCTTTTCCTCCAAGCTCCTCCGTCAATACCCGTTCTAACTCTCTATAATCTCCTTCTGATAAAGGGTTATTGTGTGTCAATTTATAGATTGCCAGAGAATCATCTCTGTGTTCTTCCACATATCTATTTACTTTTTTGCGATAATCTTCAAAATCATAAGCTGTCTCTAATTGAACGCCTTCTTTTTCCTCTATAATAGGATCTGTAAGATTTGTAACAATGGAACTTTTTCCATGGGTATTCTCCATTAAGAATTTCATCAATCCACGGAGTTCTTTTCTAACTTTTTCAAACATCAAAATATCACCGGATATCCAGAATGCATCTGTGCTTATTTCTTTTATCAATTCTATTTTCTCTCTTACCTGTGGAATACTTATTTTACTTTCTAAGCTCACTGTAAGATCACACAATTGTTTCCTTGCAGATCTAAAAGTCGGCTTTCCTTCCACATTCGCTAAAATTATTCCATACATAAAATTATCAAACCGTTTTGCCGCTTCGTCTGTATCATCCATAGTAATAATCGGTGCAATCTCTTTTATCAGCTCCCTTTTATCTTCTTCATTCAAACACTGAAAAGCCTCTATGTTTTTATACTTCTCCACATACTGTCTTTTCAATTTAACAGATATCAGTTTTCCGTTTAGAGCGATTACCTGATTACAGCATATCTTTGCAATCTCTTTCCTCCAATTCTGATATTCATTTCCCGCAAAGCAGCTATTTTGCAAAACTGCCATTAAACGTACGCGTTTTTCATATATGTTTTCCTGAAGTGTTTTTGCCTCGGTCCCCTCATAGCCATTGGGTTTCTCTCCAAAAAATTCAAAATTATTGCAGTAATCAAAGATTAAAAACCTTCTTTTTCCTGTATATTCTCCATCAATCATATCCACACAAGTTAGATCCTCTGCTAATCTGGTGCCACGTCCAATCATCTGCCAAAACTTTGTCTTGGAACGCACTTTTTTAAAGAAAACAAGATTGACACATTCTGGAACATCAATCCCTGTATCCATCATATCTACTGATATCACAATATGGGGCTCACCTTCGGCTTTCTTAAAATCTTCAATAATTGTCTGAGCATAAGAATCATCACACACAACTTTCTGCGCAAACACTCCATTATATCTGGGATACAATTTATCAAATCTTTCCAAAATAAATTCCGCATGTTTTTTATTCTGAGCAAAGATAATCGTTTTGCCTAATCTGTCCCCTCCTGCTGCTTTAATCCCTTTCTCCATCAAATCCTGCAGAACTCTATCTACCGTAAATTCGTTGAACACAAAATTATTTAATGCTTCCGATGGTATGAATTCTGGTATATTTTCATCTTCTATAAAATCTTCCTCATACCTTTCTTTATCTGAATCAGACAATTTTTCATATACAATACCATCATTTAAAAATTCTGTCTTCACAATCTGGGTATAATAAGGCACTAACATATGATCCGAATATACTGCCGTTTCATAATCATAGGCATAAGTGGGAACGCCCTCCTCCATTTCAAAAAAATCATATGTATTTCTACCTACATCCATTTTAGGTGTCGCCGTAAGTCCCACTAATATTGCATCAAAGTACTCAAAGATCATTCTATATTTTTTAAATATACTTCGATGACTTTCATCTATAATAATCAGATCAAAATGCCTTGGCGTAAATATCCGCTTCCCTTCTTCGTTTTTTTCAAAATCAATGGCATTTAACATGGTTGGATAAGTGGAAAATACAACTCTTGCATTCTTTTCCTCTTTGTCAAGACACAAATTGCAAAGGGACATATCAGGAAGATAATTTTTAAAATCATCTTTTGCCTGTTTTACAAGAGCAGTTCTATCTGCCAAAAATAAAACATTCGTAACATATCCGGCCCGGCTGAATACATCTGTAATACTAGCCGCCGTTCTTGTTTTTCCAGTACCTGTAGCCATAACCAATAAATTTTTTCGATAACCCTGTTCCACATTCTCACAGATTGCCCGTATTGCTTCTTTTTGATAGTATCGATCTGTAATTTTATCATCAATTTTTATCGATAACAGATCCTTTTTCTCTGTCCTTCGGTTCATAAGTTTTTGCAGATCATTTTTTCCAAATATCTCACTTACCTGACGCTGGGGATCTGATTGATCGTCCCAAAAATATGTTTCAAAGCCATTGCTGGTAAATATCATCGGTCTGCGGTTAAATTTTCTTTCCAGACAATCTGCATATAACATTGCCTGCTTTTTTCCACTATTAGGGTCTTTGCTTGTCCTTTTTGCCTCAATTAACGCAAGGGGAAGTCCATCCTTTCCAAAAAGCACATAATCTACCGCTCCCTTTTTTCCTAAAATTCCCATCATATCATTGACTGGATATTCTTCCCATACATCAGCATTCTCCCCAGTAAGCTTCCATCCTAACTCTGCTAAATCCATATCAATATATCGTTTCCTGGTTTCCCATTCTGTAATATCTTCCGCAACAAACTTTCTATTTTGACAATGATCTTCCTTTTGCGCGGTAAGCCTCTCTGACATTTGTTCCACTTGCTTACGCAGTTTCTCAATTTCAATCTCTTTTTCCCCCAGCAGGCTTTCCTGTTCTTTTATTTTCTTTGTATCTACAACAATCTTTTCTTTGGGAATAATCTTTTCGTCAAATTTTCTCTCTTTATAATCTACCCCATAACAATAATCTATCCATTCAATAAACTCAAACAAGCCCCGCATAGAAACCAGTGTATCGCCTGCCTGAACGCTCCGCTCCGTATGAACCGCCGAATTACCCAGTTTAATAATATAACGCAGCTTAACCCATGTATTATGTTCCAGCGCAAATCGGAATGTAGGCTCATGAATCAGTGACTGCAGATTATCTTTGTAAGGCATCTGCATAGAGTTATCTGCAGAATACACCCATTTCACCGCAAGTTCTAATGCCTTCCTGCAGCCAACCGCACACATCGCAAAAGACGAATGGTATATTTTTTCTGCTTCTATCGCTGCTGATGCAAACAACGCATATTCTTTTTTATCCTGTAAAAATTTGAAATTAGACATAAACTACCCTCCCCATCTTACGTTCAAATTGCTCCGATTAAATTCCAGAAATTTCTCATTACTGGAATCTCATTGATACATTCATACTTTCTTCTTATTTCTCCATCCTTTATAAAAAACAACTGCTTGGTTGTATCATTATCAAACACCTGTCGTCTATGTATACATACAAAGTAATCTAATAATTGTTCTTCATCAAGTCCTATATTTACATAACTTTTCAAATATCTGTCATATTTATACCCAAATCTCCTATATAATTCTTTTCTTCCGATACGTGATTTAAATGCAAACAATGCTAATTTTATGTGTCTTGTTTCATCATATTTCTGAAAAAACTTATTTTTTCTTATAGTAGAATCAAATTCCTCTTTTGTGATATTACTCTTTACCTCTATAATCATGAAACAATCTTCTGGCATAATTAAATAAATGTCACCCTCTAACTTTCTACGATGCATATTTTTTCGACACACCAAAATATCACATTGAGGACTTTGCAAAGCATTTACAACAACAAAACCTGTGACAAACTCTAACTCTGTGAATCTCTTCTTTAGGCTTTTTATCAATATATTTTCTCCTGATCTTCCCATCTCAGGATAATGGTTTAATTTTTCTGCCACTAAAAATTTACAAAACATAATCTGTTCTTCGTATTCATCGTATACTCTCGTAATATCTTTTTCCATACTAATTGTACCTTAATTTTTATATTTCTAATTTCATTTTCACTATAATATTTTGATTTGTCGGTCTGATTAAAAAAGTCTAAAAACTGTAATTGCAATTCCAATGGCGGCAATAAAATACTTGTTTTTAAAATACCATCTTGTCCTATAGTTGTCATTGTAGACGTTTTTGAATAAGATAGTATTTGATTCCTATAGTATTCCGTAGTCGTTAACATCTGTATATATTCAGGAACACATTTCTCTAAGTTAAGCGGCAGTCTTATCACGTGGCATTCAAACAGTATATCTTTGGGAACATCCTTGGGGACAACAGATGCCTTCCCTATTCCTTCTGCAACCAAGGATGATCTACAAAACAACAAATCTCCATATCGTATCTGGAATTTTTTGATATCATTTTCCGTTCCAATAGCTTTTGGTAAATTCTCACATTGCGAGTACATTCTATTAACAATATTTGCAACACCTAACACTGCCACATTCCCATCCGCTGTATAATCATCTCTTTTTACAAAAAAACCATTTGATACTTTCCCACCAATTATTTCAGAAATATTTATTTCATTCCATCCTTTTGGATTATACATCGGATCCCCAAACATTTCGATAAATCGGGATTTTGAAATTACGCAATATATTTTCGATGTGACTGCTTTACATTATTTTGATCTACCATTGCATACTGCATTGTTGTATCTATTTTTGTATGGCCAAGCAATTTCTGTACCTGTTCTACTGGCATTCCTTTATCAATTGCTTTTGTTGCAAGTGTTCTTCTAAATTTATGCGGATGTACTTTGGATATTTCTAACTTTTTCCCTAATTCTCGCAGTCTAATCTCTACTCCGCTTATTTCTAATCGATTATAAGGTTTTAATAAAGATACAAATAACGCTGGATTATTATCATTTCTTGAATCAATATAATTTTTTAAATGTATTTTTGTTCTTGCATCAAAATATACTGGTCTTTCTTTGCTGCCTTTTCCAAAAACCACAGATTCCCTATTTTCAAAATCTATATCAGAAATATTCAATTTTACCAGTTCTCCAACCCGCATTCCCGTTGAAGCAAGCATATCAACCATAGCTAAATCCCTAAGATTCTCTGTATGATCTCTCAGCAATTCCAACGCTTCATCTGAATAAGTTTCCTTTACTGTTTTATTTGTCTTTATTTTATGAATCCTTCTAACAGGACTTTTCATTATATAATTTTCCTCTTCAAGCCAAGAGAAAAAACTGGGGGATGTGAAAAAAGTCTCTTAACAAAAAAGAACACTTTCAGGAATAAAACCTGGAGGTGTTCTTTTCTTTTTGGTATAA
>JAAWBG010000079.1 GCA_022792535.1 Lachnospiraceae bacterium | reverse complement strand
GAACCGATTAATTTTCCGTTCAATTCCGGAATAACCAGTCCGATTGCCTTTGCAGCACCTGTGCTGTTAGGAACAATATTTACTGCTGCTGCACGAGACCTTCTCAAATCGCCTTTTCTCTGAGGTCCGTCTAAGGTCATCTGATCTCCTGTATAAGCGTGGATGGTGCACATAATACCAGACTGAACTGCTGCATATTTGTTCAGAGCGTCAGCCATTGGTGCCAGGCAGTTCGTGGTACAGGAAGCTGCAGAGATAATGGTATCTTCTGCCTTCAATGTCTCATGGTTTGTATTGAAAACAATTGTAGGAAGGTCGTTTCCTGCCGGAGCAGAGATAACAACTTTACGAGCACCAGCGTTGATATGAGCCTGTGCTTTGTCTTTGGAGGTATAGAATCCGGAACACTCCAATACAACGTCTACTTTCAAATCTCCCCATGGGCAGTTATTTGCATCTGGGAATGCGTAGATTTTGATCTCTTTTCCATCTACAGTAATGGAATCCTCACCAGCAGTTACTTTATCTGCCAATGCATATTTTCCCTGAGATGAATCATACTTTAACAAGTGAGCTAACATTTTAGGGCTTGTTAAATCATTGATCGCTACTACTTCGTATCCCTCTGCGCCAAACATCTGTCTGAATGCCAAACGTCCGATACGTCCGAAACCATTGATTGCTACTCTTACTGACATGATAATTCCTCCTAATTTTGAATGAATTTGTTTTTTCTTTGGATATATTACCCAACCTGTTTATATTTTAACTAATCTCGAAAAAAATTTCAAGGGGCTTTTACAACTTTGTTAATTTTTTCACCACAGAATTTATGACTTCCTTCGATTCAGCCGCCAAATCCCTCCAATCAGAACTGCACTGCCTACTGCCAGTCCTGCCGTAACTCCTGCAAATACTGTCTTGCTCTGGTTCATCCAGGCAAACCAACTGGTCTCCACTCTAAGAACAGAGGTCAGGTTCGCTCCTATATGAGCCAGAAGCGCGCCGTAAAAATGCCCGGTTTCCTCCATCAGCCATGCCAGCATTATACCTAAAATTCCAGCATAGACAAACTGCACCAAATTCATATGAAGCACGCCGAACAGCAAAGCCGAGAATACCATAGCGATGATCCGGCTGCGCCTTCTTTTTTTTCTTTTCTCTTCCGTGTCTGCTTCCTGATCTGGGATCATCAAGTCACAGAGCCTTCCATATACGACAGCCCGGTACAATAACTCTTCCAAAAAAGGAGTCAGCAGACAAGCCCCCAGCAATTCAAACAAGATTCCGCCGGCAAAAAAATACCCTGCCGCTTCCTGGTATCCCTCTGAGATCTCCTCTAAAGTAGTCAGTGCAATCACATTATTCAGCGCCATTCCCACAGACGCTCCAATCAGGAAAGTTAAAATGCCATTTCCTATTTTCTGCTTCTGGTTCTTTTTCTCATATGCCGTCCTCATATGTTCCCAGAACACTGTGGGTTCCTTCCGGTCTCTCTCATAATAGCGGAGGATAAAAGGAATCGTCACGGCAACTGCGGCAGTCTGCAGGGCCATATACTGTTCCTGATAATCAGCTCCCAAAAATGCTGCAAACACAGCAAAGAGAGACATTGCAATGTTTGTCACCACAAAATAGATAAACACTGGATAAATCACATTCCAGGATTTAAAAATTGCATGATTGCTGTATGGGTTATTCTTTGGATTCATTTTCTCCATCCTCTTCTTGACCCAGCACTTCTAATCCGCTGGTCTCGTCTTCAATCTGCTGCTCTGTCTGACGCACTTTAGCATCCTGGGCAATGGCCCGCATAATACGGTTGATGTCCTCCGGCGAGAACATTCCGATTGCCTTAGAAAGCATGCCGATACTGTCTCGGTTTACCACCAAAGATCCGCCTTTTTCCAGAGGAATAGATAGACATTGACTGGGATCTGACACATCTCCCAGACAGATTCTGTTTTTCTCATAATCACACTGGAAAATCACGTCGTTATAAATTACCATGCCGTTTTCATCTGCAAGGGTGGAATAAGGCGCATTGCGGTTTCCAATGATTTTCTGTATCAATTCATCTTCCAGCTCATCTGAGATGGTATCTATTATCTCTAATTTTTCATATTCTTTGGCCGCTTTTTCAGCAGAAGTTCCATTTACTTTCTGAAAACGTCTGGCATAGATCCTTCCATTTTCCACTGCAGTCCGTTCGTATTCCTGCTTCTGCCAAAAACTTTTTCCCAGGATGTAATCTTCTGTCTGCTCTTTTTTCTGTTCCTCTGAATCTTCTTTGCGTTCCTTCAAGTCTGCCTTGTACTCTTCAATGGCCTGATCCACTTTATTTAAAAGACGATCCCACTCTTTTTCAGAAAAGGCATCAATAGTCTTTTTGTCAGAATTTTTCTTTTCTTTTTCCCACGGACACATATTTTTCTTATATTCTGAAACTGCCTGTGTAAAATAATTCGTTCCGGTATTGCCCTGTACTCTATCCAACATCGTTTCCCTCCTGTTTCTAGCATGACTCTGCGTATTATACAAAAGGCATTTACTTCTATCCTTCCCTAGAAATAAATGCCATCCATAGCTGTCAGATATATCGGCAATTTCTGGAAATTCTTTAACACATGTAACATCTTGCTTTTTAATTATTTTATAATTTATAGATTAGGGTGTCAAAAGCGCCTTTGGCGCTGCACTCATACCATATATTGCTATTGCAAGCTTGCACATCAATATATGGTATAGAGTGGGTGCATCGCACCCTTTTGACACCCTAATCTTTATAGTATTTTTTAGGTTTTCTTGATTACTCTATGCGTTCCAATAGTTTTTTTCGTTTTTCATCAAAGAGCAGTTCCCGATTATATTGGTAATATCGCTCGCATTCGCAATGCTCCAGAAATTTTACACTGTAATAATCAGAATTCAATTCTGTGATAAACATCACCATTTCCTGACTGGTTCCAAAAGCTCCCTCTAAAAAATCAAAGGCATATTCCAATGCATCAGAAGCCAGATCCTGCTGTTGTTCAAATTGGCCGTTCTCTTTCTCAAACAATTCCCGCACACGCAGAAAAGATTCCTTTTTTTCATGAATTCCTTCCATTCTCAAAGTCTGTTGAAAACTTTCCATGGTCTGAATCAGTCTGCGGTATTGTTTCTCCTCTTCTCTGTCTAACAATTCCGCTCTTTTTTGTTTTGTATAATCTATATTTAATTTCTGACATTCATTTGAAAACAATTCCTGTCCATCCAGGTTTCCTTCCGGCTGCTCTGTCAGCTCCTTAAATTCCAGCAGATAAGACTGCAGCCGCTCCATATAAGATTCCCACTGGACAGCCTTTTTCAAAGCTTCATTGACTTTTGATAAGATCAGGCCCAACACGCTCAGACGTTCGTCAAAGGAGGCATGAGCAATCTTTTTCAACAGAATCTCATCCAGATTGCCCCGGAAAATCTCTTCCAATTGATAATCTGTCTGGTATTTACCATACAGTTCCAGATAATTTGCAAAATCCTTGGCGATTTTGGGAAACTGAATGTACTGGGCCACTACTTCCCGGTCTACGGTTTTCCCCATTTTTTCATAGATCTTGATAAAATCTGATAAATCTTCCCATCCTCTGGGAGTGGCAAAATTCCTGCCGTCCACCGTAGTTTCCATCTGATAGAAGTTTTGTTTTCTGGTATTCAGATAGGAAATCACCCCTCCATGAATTCCCTGCTGATAGGCATATTCCTTCCACACCTCAAAGTCTGCCTCCACTTCTATTTTCTTTACCCGGTCCATGGTCACCACATCAAATTCCCGCACAGATTTGTTGTATTCCGGGGGATTTCCTGCCGCCACAATGATCCATCCTTCTGGAATCTTGTGGTTTCCAAAAGATTTACACTGCAAAAACTGCAGCATGGCCGGGGCCAATGTCTCTGACACGCAGTTGATTTCATCAAGAAAGAGAATCCCCTCTTTTAATCCTGTCTGCTCCATTTTTTCATAAATGGAACCCACAATCTCACTCATGGTATACTCTGTCACTGCATATTCTCTATCTCCATACTGCTTTTTCGAGATAAAAGGCAGACCGATGGCGCTCTGCCTGGTGTGATGGGTGATGGTATAGGCCACCAAGCCGATTCCGCATTCCCGTGAGATCTGTTCCATAATCTGAGTCTTTCCGATTCCAGGGGAACCCAGCAGAAAAATAGGACGCTGGCGTATGGATGGAATCTCATACGCTCCATACTCATCTTTCTGCAGATAGGCCTCTATGGTATTCCTGATCTCTTCCTTCGTTCGTTTAATGTTCATTTCACTTTTCACTCTTTTCCATTTTTATTGCTCTTTTGATATCTGTCTCTCCCATTCCTATGGTCTTTTGATACCGCTGTCTTTCTATTTCTACATTTCTATGATCTCTTCTTCTCCCAAAATCAATTTAATCGCCCAGGGGGGCACGTCCACATCCTGGTAGTCTTCCCGAAAAAACACAAAAGCTGTGTCATACACTGGTTTTTTCAGGGGATAAGTGCCATATCCATCCGTAAAATAGATCAGTCCTCGAAGCTTTCGAAAAGCCTTCTCTGCCAGCAGTTGATCCACATAGGCAAAGGCCGGCCGAAAATCCGTTCCTCCCATTCCCTGAACCTGAAACCCTTCCATATATTCTCTGAGCTGTTTTTGGTTCTCAATCACAAGATCCGACTGCACCCGTTCATCGCACTGAATAATATGAATGCAGAATCTCCGGTAAAAGGATTCTGACTGGCTTAAAATCTGATAGGTTTCTTCCAGAAACTTTTGTACCAGAACTGCTTTACAGGACATAGAAGTATCAATCACAATCACAAAATCCTCTATTTTTTGCATTTCCCTTGTCTCCTGATGTTCGATCAGGGGCATATTTCCATACAATTCCATACCATAATTGTAAAAGATATAGTCGAAACTGTCCAGATCTACCTGCATTTCCTCCTTCAGCACACAGAACTTCTTCAAGAAACTTCGGTAATCATACCGTTCCCGATTCTCAATATGAAGCTGTTCCTTTAACCCTTTGGAATCCTCCGCCGCTTCTTTGGAAAAAAGGTCAAGTTCTGTTTCCATCTTATCCCGGATATCTTTCCACTGTTCCTGCTGCTCCATAGGGGCCTTTTGCCCAGAATCTTCCTGGTTCCAGAGAAAGTGATCGTCCAGGGAAAATTCCTGTATCATCCTGGCCAGAATACGGACATCTGGTTCTGCCTTCTGGAGTAAATGAAAGACCCCTTCCCCATGGATCACCGGAATTTTTTTCAGCAATCCATCGTACACTGCTCTGCGGTAAGGTTTGGGCGGATTCCGAAGACATCGGCAGGGAAGCCCGTCTAAAAGATACTCCACCGCAATATCACAGGAAAGATCCCAGAGCATTTTTTCTTCCGGTTTCCTCCTGTGCCAGAGATGGCCGAAGAGACAGTGAAAAAGACTGTGGAGATAGCAGCGGTTAACCATTACATTTCCGATCTTATACTGTTCCACGAAATATTCCGGATTGTAACGGAATACCCTCCCGTCTGTAGCCGTTGTTCTAAGAGCCATAGAAGGCTCCGGCGCCAAGCTGTGAAGGGCCACATCCAAAAACCGCAGATTCAGATAGAGCTCATTCCTGCAGTCTTTTAAGATCTCATTGCAGATATCCACTTTTTCTATCAACTTCTCCTCAAACATAAAAACTCCTTCGCTTCCTGGAAAATCTTCGGTGAAGCACATCCATCAGAATACTTAAAAGTTCCGGTTTGGACTGATCATTGGCAGTCTGCACCAACACCTCCAGCTCTTCCCTTGTCTCTGCAAAAGTTTCTGCTAACCAACGCAAGACTTCTGTTTCCTCTTGTTCCAGCACATATTTTCCGGCTTCCCCAAGATGTTCCCGCAGCCAGAATGCATATTCCTTTTTTGACTTTTCTTCCAATTCAAAGGGACAAGAAAGTCTTGCAATCGTTATTTTTATAATAGTTATTAAATCCATATTATATTTTCCAGTTTCAAAGATTTTATCATATTCCCGGAAGTTAATCTGGGTATTCTGGAAGGTATTGCGATACTGAATCCCCATCCCGTGGGTCTGAGTAGATATGATCCTGGCAGGGGTATTTTCCACTGCTTCCTCATAAAATTCTGGGTAAACCAGCCGGCAGAAAGGGCCCTGGGCCTCTCTCTCTGCTTGATAACATTCCACAGTCACCGGCTGTTTCAAATCTTGAAGGATCTCACGCAGACAGGACATTCCCTCTTTCTGATACATGGTAAGATGAGAAAGATGTCCGCATCCTGTAAAACCCCCTGCCCCCATAAATGCAATATTACTGTAAAAAGACAGGCTGCGAAACTGAATACAGTTATAAAACACATACCGTCCCAGACGCCTCATGGTATCCGGCAGACATAGTTCCTCTAAATCATTCCCGCAGATACAGGGCAGTCCTCTTACATTTTCCGGCTCTGCTTCCATCTCTTTTGCAAAAGCGTAATCTGCCAGCTCCGTCACTGGAATTCCCTCTAATTCCCTGGGAATCACCACCCTTCCCTCTGGGGCATAACACCGCAGAATGCGGATTCCCTGTTCTGTTTTCTCATAAGCGAAATTCTGCTCTAACATCCTTCTCTCCATTCAGATCTCTTTCTCTCCAAGACTCTGCCTTCCCTATATTTCTGCATTTCATAAATCTGCAGTTAATTCCAACCCCTCTTTCGTCAAGCGGTAGATTTTTTCGCAGACCTCTGTCATATACTTTCGATCATGGGATACGCTGATCACCGCCCCTGAATAATTTTTCAAAATTTCCCGGATTACCGGATTGGAAAGCGGGGAAAAATTCCGGGTAGGCTCATCTAAGATCAGCACGTCATTTCCCTCCATACTCATTTTCAGAAACAGAAGTTTGGCTTTCTGGCCTCCAGATAATTCTCGAATTTTATGTTCCATCTCATCCGCCGTGTATTTCATACTGCCCAGATAGGTACGGATTCTGCCGTGCTCTTCCTTGCTATGCTCTTTTTCCAGAAATTCTACCGGCGTCTTATCCAGTTCCAGCAATTCTTCATAATTTTGAGGCATGTAGGCTCCATGGATATCCTGCCGATTCAGCAGTTCCCCGGCAATCTGCCGAAGCAGTGTGGTCTTGCCTGCTCCATTCTGTCCGATAATACAGATCTTTTCCGGCCCCTGCACTCTGAGTTGAAGGTTCTCTGCCAGCAGTTTCCTTTCCACAGATGCTCCGCCGCCAGCTTCTCCATCCGCATATAATTGATCCATTGTCAAATCCAAAATTATTTTTCCATTTGGTATCTGTATCTTTTCAGAAAATTTTGCGAAAATTGCTGACTCAATATCAGGAATCTCATGTCTTTCCTCAAATTGCCTTTCCAGACGCCGTCCCATGGACTTCACACTGTGCATTTTTTTCTTCAATAACTGTCCCCCGTGGGGGTCCTGCCTTGTGATGGTATTCTGCTGATGTTCCACCTTCTGCTGAATCTGGCGAAACCGTTCCATCTGTTTTTCATGTTCCCGGCGTTCTCTCTGGGCCTGCTGCTTTTGGTACTGCAGGCTGGCAAGACGCTCTTTGATATAGGATTCATATCCCATCCGCGCCACCGTATATCTTGCCAGGGTTTTCCGCCTGACCTGTTCTAAATGAATTACTACATTAGCCGTCCGCTGGATAAAGGTCTCGTCATGGGACACGTACAAAACCGGCAAGTCACATTGGCCAAGCCACTGTTCCATCCACTCTAATGTTTCCAGATCAAGATCATTGGAAGGTTCATCCAGAAGAAGAACATCTGGCTGCTCTAACAAAATCTTTGCCATCTGCATTTTTACTTTTTCTCCGCCGGATAAAGTCTGAATCTTCCGATCCTCAAAGAAAAAACTATGGGGAATTCCCAATTCTCTGGCCAGATTCCCCAGCTCTCCCGGCGTTTTCTCAAAAAACACTGGTATCTGATAAAAATATTCATCTACCTGCCCCTGCTTTTCCTCCGGCGATAATTCTTGAGCCAGATACCCTATTCGCTGTCCATTCTTTATGATCTCTCCTGTATATTCTGCATAAGACTCAATCAGAGATTCCTGGTAAATCAATTTCAACAAGGTGGATTTGCCGTTCCCCTCTTCCCCGATCATCACTGCCCGGTCTCCTGGCCGCAGCACGAAAGAAAAATCTTTCACAATCTCCCGTAAATCTTTTTTATGTGTAATGGTAATATTCTTTAACTGCAACATAAATCTGCCTCCTTCAAGAAAATCCAAAAGAATTTCCTTGCATTTGCGTGTGCATAAATGTTTTATCTCAAAGGATTAGAGTGTCAAAAGCACCTTTGGTGCTACGCTCATCCCATATATTGTTATTGCAAACGAGTTTGCGCATCAATATATGGGATAGAGCGGGTGCGGCGCACCCTTTTGACACCCTAATCCTTATAGGAAATCCAAAAGAATTTTCTGTAAGATAAAACAAATCTGCTTCCGTTCAAACTCAAATGCTTGTTTCCGAAAGCAGACTTCTGTTTCCATGCAGATCGCCAAAGCAGATTGATCTCCGGGGCAGCTAAAACCACAGAATTTTCTGATATTCAGTGAATGACGCATTGATCAATAAAACGTGTTCATACACTATGGCGGTATTTGTCTTTATTGCAGGGATAGCAATCCTACTTATGCACAGATGATCTATTTCGGTACAGAAACAAGCACTTGATCTTTACTGTCAAGCAAACTCTTTACATTTTCTGTTTTAAAAAACTTTTTTGTTCCTGTTCTACACAAAATAGATTATCTGAACATCTTATCCCTCATTTCTTTTCTATTTTCTACGTCATATCTTAACAACTGTACAAAAATTTGTCAACTTATTTTTCCAGATCTAAGTTCCTCTAACATTTGAGCCGCAGTTTTAAGAAACAGCGGATGCCGGATATAAGGAGCCAGCTCAGCCAAGGGTTCCAGTACAAACTCCCGGTTCTGCATATCTGAATGAGGGATCTGAAGTCTTGGCAGATCAATGACGTCATGATCATAAAAAATAATATCCAGATCCAAAGTTCTGGGCCCCCAGTGCTGCAGCCTCTCCCGTCCTGCCTCCTGCTCAATCTTATGAAGCTGCTCCAACAGTTCTTCCGGTTCCAAAAGGGTGCGCAGTTCTATCATCCCATTTAAAAATTCCGGCTGGTCAGTTACTCCGTAAGGCTCTGTGACAATCAAGTTCGACACTTGTTCTACTCTGCAGTCCTCACACTGGTCCAATGCCTGAATTGCCTGCTCCACATGGTTTTCCCGCTCTCCTAGATTAGAGCCCACAGCCACAAAGGCTCTGTGCCAGCTTCTCTCAATTTCCACAGAGACGGATTCCAGTGGAAGGCCTACCGGCGCCCAGGGCTTGGCGATCTCCAGACAGATTCCTTCCAGATTGGGAAATTGAAGCAAGACCGCCCTTGCCATCTGTTCCGCTGCTGTCTCAATCAGTTGGAAGGTGTGTTCCTTCATATAGGCGTCCATAAAATAGGCTGCCTCTCCATAGTGAACTGATTTTGTTAAATCGTCCTTTAATCCTGCTTTTCTCGTATGGGTATATAGAACCGCATTCACCAAGAATTTCTGTCCTAATTTATTTTCCTCTGGATACACTCCATGCCTGGCGAAAACTTCCAGGTTTTTGATATAAATTCTGTCCCATTCCTTTTTACTTTTTTTCATCTTTCTACTCTATCCCTATTCTGCCTCTTTTTTCTGGTCACAGGTTATGTTCAAAACGCCAGCCATCTCGGATGGCCTCTGCCATCTGAATCGCCCGTTTGTTCTCCCGAATCTCATGGACCCGCACAAAGGCGCAGCGGTTCATCACTGCCTGCACCGTAGTGACCAGCGTTCCTTCTATCCGTTCCGTCACCGGAAGATCCAGCGTAAGTCCAATCACCGATTTTCGGGAAGTTCCCAGCAAAAGGGGGCAGCCCAGTTCCTGAAGCTCTCCCAGTTTACAGATCACCTCCAGATTATTCTCATAAGTCTTTCCAAACCCAACTCCTGGATCCAGAATAATCTTATCTGCAAAAATCCCTTCTGTCTCTGCAATCGCCAGAGTCTCCCTCAGATCTTCTTTCAGATCTTCCATAAAGTTTTCATAATCTGCCTGATTCCGGTTATGCATCAGACAGCAGGCTGCCCCTGATTCCCTGATCAGCCTGGCCATTTCCCTATCATACTTTAATCCCCAGATATCGTTGATCAGATCCGCCCCGGCTTCCAGCCCGGCTTTGGCTACCTTAGATTTATAAGTATCTAAAGAAACCGGAATATCAAATCTTGATTTTATAAGTTCAATAACAGGTATTGTTCTCTGTATTTCTTCTTCCTCACTGATCTGCTGATGGCCTGGTCTGGTAGATTCACCCCCAATGTCAATCAAATCCGCCCCTTCTCTTATCATCTCTTCCACATGAGCCAGGGCCAGATCCGGCCGGTTAAACTTTCCTCCGTCGGAAAAGGAATCCGGCGTCACGTTCAAGATTCCCATAAGATACGTATGTTTTTCTACCTCAAAAGTTTTGTTTCCAATAATCATGTTTTCACCTTCCCATCATCCGCCAAAATTCATCCTGCAGATCTCTATTCTGTTCAAACGCGCCCCGGACTGCCAACGTGACTGTCTGGGTGCCAGGTTTTTTCACGCCCCGCATGGTCATACACATATGCTCTGCTTCCAGCATTACCATCACCCCTTCTGGTTTCAGATATTCCAGCAATGCCTCTGCAATCTGCAGGGTAAGCTGTTCCTGAAGCTGCGGCCGCCGGGCATAGACCTCCACCGTCCGGGCCAGCTTGCTGAGCCCCACCACCCGGTCTCTTGGTATATAAGCAATATGTGCCTTCCCGTAAAAAGGCAGCAGGTGATGTTCACAGGTGGAGTAAAAGGTAATGTCCTTTTCCAGAATCATCCCGCTGCCCTGCACCGGAAAGGTCCGGGTCAAATATTTTTCCGGGGTCTGGTCCAGACCTGCGAAAATCTCTTCATACATTCTGGCGATCCTGTCAGGAGTCTCTCTTAAACCTTCCCGGTTTCTATCCTCTCCGATTCCTTCCAGCAAAAGAGCCACCGCCTGTTCTATTTTTTCTCTGTCTACCATGATCTATTTCTCCTTGTGATTTTCTCTGTAATCTTCTTGACCTCTCCCAGATAAGACAAGGAACCAAATGCCAATATCACAGCCCCCTCTTCCTTTCCATCTGCAACTGCAAGAGATACTGCCTCCTCAACCGTTTCACAATAAGTCACATTTTGATGATACTTTTCTGCCTCTTTTGCCAGAAGTCTTCCCTCCAGCCCCCTTGGATGATCCGGTGTAACTGTAAATACTTTCTGGGCTTTGGGCAGAAGAAGTTTCAATATTTTCTCATATTCTTTATCTGCAAGTACCCCTATTATATAGATTATCTTTTCATTTGTAAAACCCATTTCTAAAGTTTCCAATAACTTTTTTGCTCCATCTTCATTGTGGGCTCCATCTATCCAAAAAAGAGGATCTCGACATACAAGGGAAAACCGGCCCTCCCAACAAGCCCCTCTTAATCCTTCTCGGACTGCCTGGCTGCTGATCTCCCATCCCATTGCCTTTAAAATCTTCAGAGTCTCCAACACGCAGATACTGTTTTCCACTTGATAGGCCCCTGTCATAGACAGTCGTATTTCCCCAAATCCTTCATAGGAAAAACACAGGTATTCTCCCTCCCGCCGCAGATGTTCTGCCCGATCTTTTTCTCCATAAGTCAGCTCTGCCTTCTGCTTTTTGCATACTTGCTCCAAAATTTCTTGTATCTGCCTCTGTTCTGGCTTTGCGGCCACCACCTGTCCAGACTCCTTGATGATTCCAGCCTTGACCCTGGCAATTTCTTCTAACGTGTCCCCTAAAAAGTTTCTGTGATCTATGCTGATGGAAGTGAGAACGCTTACCAAAGGTTTCCTTATTATATTGGTAGCGTCTGTTTCTCCCCCCATTCCTGTCTCCAGCACTACCACCTGACAGCTTTCCTGATAGAAATACAGAAAAGCCGCCGCTGTCTCCACCTCAAACAAAGTCGGCATATCTTTCCCCTGTTCCTCCATGGAAAGACATCCCTTCCTCACTTCCAGCATCACCTCCGCAAACCTTTGAGAAGAGATCGGACGTCCATTGACCTGGTACTGCTCCATTCTGTCAAAAACTGCTGGAGAAGTATACGTTCCCACACGACAGCCTGCCTCTTGCAGCACCGATGAAAGCATCGCGCAGACAGAACCCTTTCCGTTGGTTCCAGCCACATGGATCACTTTAAGCTGATCCTGAACATCTCCCAATGTCCTCATCAACTCCCTCATACTATCTAACCCCAAAATACTGCCTGATTTTCCAATCTGTTCTAAGAAATCTTTTACCTCTCTCTCCTGCTCTGTCTCACACACCCTTTTTCTTTCCTGTTCTATCTTCGTCTCTTCTTTTCTCTGCATATTTTCTCCCTCTCTTCCCATAGAATGAAAAAGAATCCCGCCGATTTCCAAAGAATTCCCAGCCAAAAGGCTGGTTTTCCAATTCCTGTTTTATTCTATTTTACTAATTTATAAAGAATTTCTTAATATTTACTATCATATCTATAAAATTTTTAAGATACTAATTGACTTTTTTTAAAAAATAAGCTAACCTTTGGTATGGAATTTGAATTCATATTTTGTTCATAGTTAGTTCATATATATACAATTTCACATAACTCAAGGATGGTGACAAAATGTTTCATACTGCAAAAAACACTTTACAAAAGTTTACAGCAAAATACAAGGCTTTTCGGGAAAAAAGACAGAACCGGGAGAAAAAGCATCTTCTGAAACCGGATCAGAAAGAAAGATTGATCACATTTCTGAACCGCTATTCCCTGATCTTTCATTATCTTTTAGCCTGCGGAGTCTGCTTTATCATCGAAATGATCTCCAGACATTCCTTTGTGGACGCCTTTATCTTTATGTTTGACCACAGTCTGGTATTTTTATATAACTCCATGATTGTATTTACCTCCCTGCATCTGGTATATTTTTTCCGCAGAAGGGCGCTGATGCGTACCATCATTTCCGTTGCATGGCTGTTCCTTGGAACAATCAACGGATGTATTCTTGCCAAAAGAGTAACGCCATTTACTTATACCGATGTCAAACTGATCAACGACCTATTTACCATGCAGAGCAATTACTTCAGCAATACCGAAGCCCTTGCAGTGATTCTCCTGGTTGTGGCAGTATTAGCCGGAATCGTTGTTTTATGGAAACGGGGACCCAAATACCAAGGCAGACAGAACCGCTTCGCCAGCATTGCAGCCATCGGCGTTTTTGCTTTCTTTATTCCCATGGTAACCCAGGCGGCTGTCAGCAACAATATTCTTGCAGACTATTTTGAAAACATTGCCCAGGGTTATGAAGATTACGGATTCGTGTACAGCTTTTCCGCCAGCGTTGTGGACCAGGGTATGACTGCTCCCCGCGATTATTCTCAGGAAACCGTAGACGAAGCCCTTGCAAAAATCAATACCAAAGATTCTGACTCCACAGAACTTCCCAATGTAATCTGCGTCTTATTAGAATCTTTCATTGATCCCAAGGAAGTCAACTTCCTGAATTTTTCAGAAAATCCAGTACCTAATTTTGATAACCTATACAATAACTACTCTTCCGGTTACCTGACGGTTCCGGTGGTAGGAGCCGGCACTGCCAATACAGAATTTGAGATTTTAACCGGTATGGGAATGCAGTTTTTTGGCCTGGGAGAATATCCTTATAAGACGATTCTAAAATCTACCTCCTGTGAGAGCGTTGCTTCCGATCTGGGAAATAATCTGAACTATGGCACTCACGTAGTACATAACAATGGCGGCAACTTTTACAGCCGGCGGAATGCCTTTACGCAGATGGGATTCGATAGTTTTATCAGTAAGGAAATGATGAATATTCAGGAATACACTCCTCTGGGCACATGGCCTACCGATGATATTCTGATTGGAGAGGTGGAGAAAGCATTAGATTCCACAGAACAGCAGGATTTCATCTACACTATCACCGTTCAGGGACATGGGGCATATCCTACGGAAAAGATCATTGAAAACCCTGAGATCACCGTAACCGGCGCTGAAAATGAGGCCAAAAACAATGAATGGGAATATTACGTCAATGAAATCCATGAAGTAGATAAATTCATTGCCAACTTCATCGACATGCTCTCCAAACGAGAGGAGAAAACTGTAGTCGTATTTTTCGGCGATCACCTTCCTACCATGAATCTCACAGATCAGGATATGAAAAGCCAAAGCATCTTTAAAACTAAATATGTTACCTGGAATAACTTTGGCATGGAAAAATTAGATCAGGATTTAACTTCTTATCAATTACTTGCCGCTATTACAGATCAGGCAAATATTCATGAGGGAACTATGTTGTCCTTCCACCAGAGCAATCAGTATCAGATCACAGAAGATTACTTCAAGGATATGGAACTTCTGCAGTATGATACGCTATATGGAAAACGTTACGCTTACCATGGAGAAGACCTCTATCCTGCTTCTGATCTGCAGATGGGTGTTCAAGACGTCACTGCAGACCGCATAGAAGAGCTGGAAGACGGTCTGCACATTTACGGAAACAACTTCACCCGCTGGAGTAAAGTATTTGTCAACGGAACAAAAGTTTCCACTTCCTTTATCAGTGATACAGAGTTAAAGATTGCCATAAGTAATCTTACAGAAGGCAGCAACAACCTGGTAGTCAACCAGATGGGATCATCCGATACGATTTTCCGAAGTTCCAACGAGATTGTTTATCTGAAGCCAGCTGTAGAACAAGCAGGGCCGGTGGAAGAAACTCCGGTAGATGATACGGTAGAAGAAACTCCAAACAGTACTGACAAAGCCATTAACGGAGACCGGGCCGCTGAAAAGACGACAGATGAAACAGGACAGGGAGAAAATGAACCTGCCTCTGCTGGAAAGTAACATAAAAATACTCAGGCATTTCCATAGGAAAACGCCTGAGTATTTTTATGTCATGTTCTCTTATAGGAAATTCCTTCGGATTTCCTATAAGAGAAAAATAATATGCGCACTCGTGCAAAAGGAATATGTCGCTAAAGCGACTGCACTCGGCGCGTCAAAGTGTGCAATCCCCTCAAGATTGAGGGGTAGGGAAGTTGATGTGGGCTTGCCCACTTTGTTCTTATTCACTGCTTTTCATATCTATCGTCCATTTTTCCGCAAAAATCATATCCATCTTCCTTCAGGGATTGCATCTTCCACAAGGCTCATACCCTTGATCCAGCAACTCCTGCCGGCTTTGGCTGCTGTATTTTCGATTCTCTTCCTTCATCTGTTCCACGCTGCCGCAGGAGGTTTTATGAAACTTTTTGCTATTTCCATTGATCACATATTCTGATTTTGCCTTATCCCCTTTTTCCTGCTTTTTATCTATATTAAGACTCTCTTTCTCAGGCTCTTTCTCCCTCTTCCCCTCTCCCTGAGGTTCTCCTGCCTTCCAGCTTTCGCTGGGAGAACAATTCCAGGTAATCTCTTTTCCGTCTGAAACTGCCACAATGGTTCCCTGTTCATCGGTGCGGTATACCTGTGCTCCAATACTGCGGAAACGGTTCATGGCTCCCGCTCTGGGGTGTCCATAGCTGTTTCCTTCTCCACAACTTATCACCACAGAATCAGGATTTACTTTTTCCAAAAAGGTCATGGTATTGGCAGTATCGCTGCCGTGATGGGCGGCTTTCCACACATCTGCCGAGAGTTCTATTCCTTCCTCTAACATATCCTGTTCCGCATCTTCTTCCGCATCTCCAGTAAACAGAAACCGATTTTCTCCAAACTCCAGAAGAATTCCTACTGAATAATCATTCCAGTTATCCCCGTAGTCCTTTTCCACTGGGGCTGTCACTGTAAATTCTGCGCTTCCAAGCATATAGGTATCTCCCACAACTGGATAAGTGATCTTCTTTCCTTTGTCGCGGATTACCTTCAGCACATCCTGATAAGTCTTTGTGTCCTTCTCCAAATCTGGAAGAATCACCTGATCCCAAGAAAATTTGTACATCACCACATCCAATCCACCCACATGGTCTGAATCGGGATGGGTTCCAATTACATAATCCAATTTTTCAATTCCCTGATACTGGAGGTAAGATTGTATCGTCGTTCCCTGATCATTGTCTCCTCCATCAATCAGCATTGCATGCTTTCCCTGCCGGATCAATGTGGCATCCCCTTGTCCCACATCAATAAAATGCACTTCCAGCGTTTCTCCTTCAAACACATCATCTGAACTGTTTCCTGCCTCCTGCATGATAATTTTATCTCCGCAGCCTGCAATCTGCAGAATCATTACAAAAATCAGCAGGAACCATGTCATTCCCTTTCTTTTGTTTCTCAACTTTTCTCCCTTCTTTCTGTTTTTTTCTCTCTATTACAGCCTCAGAACAAACATACTGCAAAAAGGAGCAGTTAGCTGCTCCTTCTCTCTATCAATCAAAAGTCTTCTTTTTCACTTTGAGACTCATTTTCATTATCTGTTCTTTTCCTGTTTTTCTATTTCCACAATCTGACTAAAGATTAAAATCTACCACAATTCCCTTAATCTCTTCCGGCAGCAATGCTTGCTCCTCCAAAATCTGATTGGTATTCTCTATCACCTCCATCTGTCTCCGCTGAAGTTCTTCTGTAACTACAAGGTTTTTTATCCGAGAGCCCCCGCTATTTTCTCTGGCCCTCCTCATCTTTTCCAGCTCTTCCTCTATCTCTTTCGCTCTTTTCTCCCGCTCTAACTGGGCTTCTTTCATCTCTTCTTCCTGCTCTGTCTTCTCTTCCTTAGCTTCTTCAGCCTTCTCCACCGTCTCTTCCAGCTTCTCCTCTACCGTTTCCTTGCCTTCATTCAACAGCATTCCCATCATTTCCTCGCTTGCCGCTTTTAAGGTATCTTCTGCTGCCTGAAAAGCATCTATCATACCATGGTGCTTCAAAGCTTCCTGCTTTATGGATTTGATGGCCCTGGTGGAATCAGAAACCATCGCCTGGCCATTTTCCATCTCTTTTCTCCAATGGCCTTCCATCTCATTCAAGTCCTTCATATAGGCCTCATATTCTTCCCCGCCGTCTGGATATTCCTCTTTTAGCTGTTCTTTCTGCTCCTGAATCGATTTGATCTCCTTAACTGCCGCTACTGCCTGTTCCTTTCCCTCTGTGATCTGGTCCCGGCATTCCTCCATAATCTTGTCTACCTCAGAATCAGATTCAAACTGCTGCTTCACAAAATCCATAGCGTCTTTCATTGCCTTTTTCTTTTTATCTGCAATTCCATCCTGGAACAGATTTAATTCAGATGCATCAATACTTTTTCCCTGTAACTTATTCTGCTGCTTTTCCTCTGTCTGCTTTTCCAAACGATTTGTTCCATACTCTGTTTTCACCGTTGTGACATTTTCTGCTGGGTTTCCTATTTTCATCTCTCTTCCCCTTTCTTAAGTCGTACCAACAGGCATCTCTATAAAATGCGAAAGATTTCCTATCCATACCTTCTGAAACGATCTCATCCATATAAATTTCTATATTATATATCGGTTTTTCTCAGAATTCCCTTAACTTCTTTTACTTTTCTGTTATAAATGGTCCTTTTATTGTTGTAAACAAACTGTTCAAATAGACATCCATATAAATATTTCCACAGGAAAATTCTCTCTTTCTTCCCTTTTACTCCTTCTCTTCCTTCTCCTGTTCTGTCATCCTTTTCTGATAATTCATATGAGAGATTACCATCAATGCAATCTTAAACAACATTGCGTCCTCAAAGGTTCGAATATCCAGCCCCAGCACCTTCTCAATCCGCTCCAAACGATACACCAGAGTATTTCTGTGCACATACAGCTGTCTTGCTGTCTCTGAGATATTCAGATTGTTCTCAAAAAACTTGTGAATCGTTATGGTAGTCTCCTCGTCAAAAATATCTGGTATTTTCTCCCCAAACACTTCTTTCAAAAACATTTCGCAGAGGCTGATGGGCAGCTGATAAATCAAACGTCCAATACCCAGATTGCTGTAAGACACCGTGTGATCCTCCACATAAAAAATATTCCCCACTTCTAAGGCCATTTTTGCTTCTTGATAGGAACGCGCAATGTCCTGCAGCAGATCCACCCGGTTTCCATAACCTACCCGGACTTTTACTAAGGCTTCCGTCTGAAGATTATCCACGATCATTTCTGCCAATTCTGCCAATCCCTCTTCCGAATCAATCTCCCGCACATCTTTTACCAGAATTACAGATCTCTCATCCACCTCTGTGATAAAATCTCTTGTCGTGGAGGCAAAGAGATTCTTCATGGTCTCCATCACAACCCCATCTTTTTTTCCAGAAACTTCCACAATAAACACTACCCGTTGAGCTGTCTCAATATGCAGTTTCTTGGCCTTGTTGTACATGTCCACCACCAGCATATTGCCCAATACCACATTCTGCATAAAACTGTTCCGGTCAAACTGCTCCCGAAAGGCGCTGACCATATTACGGATCTGGCAGGCTGCAAGCCTTCCGATCATATAAGCCTCTTCACTACTGGCACGAGCCAATAGAATATATTCCAATTCATTCTCGATCAAAATCTTAAAAAAATGACATCCCGACAACATCTGGCTCTCTGCCATAGAATCTGCAAAAAAACGAATCGCTTCTTCCATCTCCTCTTCTGACTGATAAGTAGAGGCCAGCAATTTCCCTTTATCACTATAAAGAGCCAGATCTATTCTGGATATTTCTTTTATTTCTTCTAATGTAACCTGTAATTTATGATTTGATAACATTTTCTCTTCTCCCATTTCTTTGTGGCGGCAAAGGCTTTCCTATGAGGATTCAGGCGGCAAAAGCCCCTGAGGCGGACTTCGGACTTCTTGCGGTTCATTTCCTCTCCGCCCCAGTGCGATAATTATTGTTCTCTTATAGAAAATCCGAAGGAATTTCCTATAAGAGAACAATAAATCCGGAAGCAACACATCTCTGTATCACTTCCGGATATCCGTGCCATAAAATTATATTACTGAATTAGTGGGTAATTGTCAATTCTGTTTCTTTATCAAAAACGTGAATTTTGTCTATATCCATTACTAACTGAATGGGATCTCCAAGACGGGCTTTTGTGCTGGAGTCTACCTTTGCAGTCATGCTTGCTCCATTGATCGTATAGTATAACAATACTTCAGATCCAAGCAATTCATATCCAGTTACCTTTGTGTTGAAGATATTTCCTGCCTGACCATCCTGTCCTTGCTGAGCTTCATCAATATCCTCTGGACGGATACCGATTACTACTGTCTTGCCATTGTAATTTCCATCACTTAATTTCTTACCCTTTGCAGCAGGTAATACAATAGAGTTCTCGCCCACCTGTAAGGTCACATTCTCACCATTTACATGGCATACTGCATCTAAAAAGTTCATCTGAGGAGATCCGATAAATCCAGCTACAAACAGGTTATTCGGCTCGTTGTACAATTTCTGTGGAGAATCTACCTGCATGGTAAGTCCATCTTTCAATACAACGATTCTGGTTCCCAAAGTCATAGCCTCTGTCTGGTCATGTGTTACATAGATAATGGTTGCGCCTAATCTCTGATGCAGAGAAGCGATTTCCGCACGCATCTGTACACGTAATTTTGCATCCAGGTTAGATAATGGTTCGTCCATCAGGAATACTTTCGGTTCACGAACAATTGCCCGGCCCATAGCCACACGCTGTCTCTGTCCGCCGGATAAAGCCTTTGGCTTACGATCTAATAATTTCTCTAAGTCAAGAATTCTAGCTGCTTCCTCTACTTTTTTCTTAATCTCATCTTTTGGAACTTTTCTCAGTTTTAATCCAAAAGCCATATTATCAAATACTGTCATATGAGGATACAATGCGTAGTTCTGGAATACCATTGCGATATCTCTGTCCTTGGGCTCCACATCGTTCACAACTCTTCCATCAATGGAAAGTTCTCCAGATGAGATTTCTTCCAGACCAGCTACCATACGAAGTGTCGTAGATTTTCCACATCCAGATGGTCCTACAAAAATAATAAACTCTTTGTCTTCAATCTCCAGATTAAAATCTTTCACTGCTTCAAATCCGTTTGGATATACCTTACAAATGTTCTTTAATGATAAACTTGCCATTGTCTTATTCCCTCCTGTGAATCTTCTGTCTCAGCAGAATTCTTTGTGAAATCTTTATGTACATATAGTACCAAATTTCCCTTATAAATACCACCTGCCAACTGTACAAAAAGAGATACGCTTTCTTGTCAAATCCGCCAAGAAAGCGTATCTCCCTTCTATCTCTTCGTTGTTTTAACGAAATTTTTATGTTTTTCTATACAAACTGACGAAATCTTTATTGAATACCTGTGGTGCCGAATCCGCCCCGGTTCTCATGTCTCAGCGATTCTGCTTCCTCAAATACCACAGCCGGCTGATTTTTCATAATGCGGAACTGGCAGATTCTGTCATTCTTCTGGATCACAGTATCTCTTGTGGCATAAACCGGCATACGCCACATATCTTCGTCTCCGCAGTAGCTTCCGTCAATGACGCCGCAGCTATTAGTCTGGAGGATTCCATAATTCTTAAAGGTAGAACTTCTAGGTACCACATGGGCCTCATAACCTGCCGGAAGCTCCATCGCAACACCCAGGGGAATCAGACGATACTCTCCTGCCTTTAACTCCACTGTCTCGCTTGCCCGCAGATCAATCCAATCGGATCTGCCGCCAATATAATCCAGCTTTTCCATATCCTGGTCAAAATATTTGATCTTAATCCGCTCCATCACAGATTGCCTCCCAGCAGATTCATAACAGCCGGGCTGTATTTGATCTCCTGATATGTATAGATAGAATCTGACTGATCCTTCTGCTGTTCCTGCTCTTTTTCTTCTTTTTCCTGCTGTGCTTCCTGCATCTTAGTATACATCTCTATAAACCGAAGATAGTCTTCATAGGAAAACAATTGATCTAAAATATCCTGATAATAATTTTCTTCTGCCTCTTCTACAGATGCAGCCGCCACACTATTGTTTCCGGCTGTACCTGCACCGCTGTTTACCTGATAAGAAGCATTGGGCACTGCCACGCCTTCATTCATATACTGGGTAACTTTTACCACGTAATTCTGGGTCTCTTTAAAAGGCGGAATCCCGCCATATTTTGCCACATTATTACTTCCAGCATTGTAAGCTGCAAGGGCAAGAGACACATCGCCATTGTACTTTGCCAGCATCTGGCTGATATATTTTGTGCCTCCCATAATGTTCTGATAGGGGTCATAAGAGTCTTTTACACCTAATTCTCTGGCAGTTGCAGGCATCAGCTGCATGATTCCCTGGGCTCCCGCCTTAGAGGTAGCGTCCGGCCTGAAATCAGATTCAGCTTTGGCAATCGCTTTGATTAGATTCTTTGGTACATTGTATGTCTTGGAAGCTTCCTCAAAAATTGCTTCCAAAGATGCTGTAGTCTGCAGGTAAGAAGAAAAATCCCCTCCCTGTCCTGTCACGGCAGCAACTGCCTGTGCTCCTGTGCCATCTGTACTCTGTATCCCGTTTACTCTCATTTCCTGCGGCTCCTTCCTGTCATTTTCCGTGATCTATAATTTTATTTTGGAGAGCAGATCCCCCAGATTTGTGGACGCGCTTTCATGGGAGATATATTCTTCCACTTTTTCCGGCTGGTCCACATCCACCATCTCTTCTTCCAAGGCTTTCATGCTGAGACTCACCTTGTGATCATTGGTATTTAAAATTTTTACTTTTACCTTCTGCCCTGGATTCAGAACTTCTGAAGGCTTGCTGATCCGTTTCTGAGAAATCTGTGAAATATGAATTAATCCGCTGATTCCATCTCCAAGATCCACAAAAGCTCCGTAAGGCATAAGAGTCTCTACTGTGCCTTCTAATATACTTCCCGGAACCATCATGGCAATTTTCCTATTGTATTCTTCCTGCTGTTCTTCCTTCAGAATCACCTTCGCAGAGAGCACCAGTTTCTTTTTGGATTCCTCCACTGTGATTACCCGAACACGAACTTCCTTTCCCAGCCACTCTTCCGTAGCCTCCACATAAGAAAGAGCTAACTGAGAAGCCGGAATAAATCCACGGATTCCCTCCACATAGGCAACCACGCCGCTGGGTACGATCCCCGCGATCTTTACAGAAAGTTCCGTTTCCTCTTCCATACATGTTCTTAATTTCTCCCATGCCAGAATGTCATTGGCTTCTTTTTTGGACAGCTGGATGTTTCCCTCTCCATCATCCAATTTTACCACTGTGGCCTCTATGACGTCTCCTGCATGTACCTCTTCCATCACCTGAAAATTTGGATCATTGCTCAAATCTTCCACTTTGATGATTCCCTGGGCATAATATTTTAAATCAAGTGTAACTTCCTCTTCACTGACATCAATGACTGTTCCTGAAATGATATCTCCTTCCCTGATCTTTCGAAAGGACGCTTCCAGCTCATCCTTGTAATCTTCCATAGATTCTGCCATGATCAACACTCCTTTTCTCGATTGATTATGTCCTGCATTATTATTTTAACAGAAAATGCTGAAAAATTCCAGCAAAATTCATCAATGATGGAACAGGCGGATTCCGGTAAAGCACATGGCCATATGATATTTATTGCAGGTTGCAATCACATGGTCATCCCGGATAGACCCCCCTGGCTCTGCCACATAAGAAACGCCGCTTCTATGGGCCCGCTCAATATTATCTCCAAAAGGAAAGAATGCATCGGAACCAAGGGATACCCCTGTCATCTGATCCAGCCAGTTTCGTTTTTCTTCTCTGGTAAATACTTCCGGCTTTACTTTAAAAATCTTCTCCCAAGCCCCATCTGCCAGCACATCCATGTAATCCTCGCCGATATACAGATCAATAGCATTATCACGGTCTGCCCGGCCGATTTTGTCTACAAACTGCAGATTCAATACTTTAGGAGCTTGACGCAAAAACCAGTTATCGGCCTTCTGACCTGCCAGACGGGTACAGTGAATCCTAGACTGCTGTCCTGCCCCAATTCCAATTGCCTGTCCGTCCTTGGCATAACAAACAGAATTAGACTGGGTATACTTTAAGGTGATCATGGCAATAGCCAGATCAATCTGTGCCGATTCTGGAATCTCTTTTTCTTCTGTCACTATATTATTGAAAAATTCCTGATCAATCTTCAATTCATTTCTGCCCTGTTCAAAGGTAATGCCAAATACTTCTTTCCGTTCCACTGGCTCTGGCACATAATCCGGATCAATCTGAATCACATTATAATTCCCTTTTTTCTTCGCTCTCAAAATCTCCAAAGCCTCGGGTTCATATCCAGGGGCGATCACTCCATCGGAAACCTCCCGTTTAATGATCATGGCAGTAGCCTTATCACAGACGTCAGACAGAGAGATAAAATCACCAAAAGATGACATGCGGTCTGCTCCCCTGGCTCTGGCGTAAGCATTTGCAAGAGGAGTAAATTCCATATCCATATCATCCACCCAGTAAATCTTTTTCTCCACCTCTGTCATGGGCAGTCCCACAGCAGCTCCTGCCGGAGACACATGTTTAAAAGAGGCTGCCGCCGGAAGCCCTGTTGCCTTTTTTAACTCTTTGACCAACTGCCACCCATTAAAAGCGTCCAGGAAATTGATATACCCTGGTTTTCCATTTAACACTTCTATGGGCAGTTCTCCCTCTTCCATATAGATTCTGGACGGTTTTTGGTTAGGATTACATCCATATTTCAATTCTAATTCCTGCATAATTTCCTCCATTTTCTGGCCTTTTCTCTCTGTTATTTATTTTTATTTACAATCCTGGTCTCATAAGTTCCAGTTGCAATCTCAATGTATCGCACAAACAAAGATACTTTATTCTCTTCATTCAGGCTGTTCCAAATCTTTTCTGTAAACTCATCAATCGCTCCATCTATCTCCACCCATTTTGGTTCTCCCTCAAAACTGGGTAATGGATTCCCATCTTCCTGGTAAGTGTGAATAAACCTTCCCTCTCCATTTACTGGATTCTCATAGGCAAAAGTATAACGGCTGCAGGAAGCTGGATTGCCATGATCACTTTTCAAGATAGACATAGCATAATTGTAACTGCCATTTTCCACATGCATAATACCAGAAATGCGAGGCGTATAATTCGGCTCATCCGGCTCAAATTCTCTGGTGCGCAGCGCCTGTTCAAAGGTTTGCTGCCGATCCATCAGCTCATAGATTGTATCTGTCTGGTCTCCATTTGTCACGATGGTTTTATTTCCCAGCACTTTTACCGGGGCATAGATAATCAAACTGGGATCACTTAATTTAGAGGGGTCAAAAGCCTGGGTACGGATTCCTTCTCCTTCTTCCACAAAAATCCTATTTCTGCTGTTCTCACTTCTTCCCATAATAAAATAAGCAGTCACCGCATACTTTCCATCTTTAGATTTTCCAATCACAATTCCTCTTCCCGGATAAGAATTGCTCTTTAATTCTGTTTCCAATGACAACATTTTCACCTTTCGTATCCTCCTTCGCATGGAACAAGAAAAATCTGTCTGAGAGAAATCTCTCTCAGGCAGACTCTATTCTCTTTCTAACCGCTCCTATTTCTGTGCTAACTTCTCTTTCCGTTCATCTAAAAGATTATCAATTGCATTTACCAGTTTACCGATCTCCGGTTTTGTCAACTGTGCGTCTGCTCCAAGCATCTCACCTTTACGCCTCATCTCTTCATTTACCAAAGATGAGAAGATAACCACCGGAATATGCTTCAGCTCTTCATCTTCTTTGATCAATTTTGTCAGACGATGTCCGTCCATCAGAGGCATCTCAATATCGGTAATTACCATATGTACCTTATCATTCAGCTCTCCTGACTTTCTGAACTCGCAAAGTCTGTCCCAGAGTTCCTGTCCATTGCTGTTAACAATCAACTTGGTATAACCGGATTTCTTCAGACAGTCTGTGATCAGTTTCGACAGCAACGGAGAATCCTCCGCCACCATAATTGGGGAATCGCTTCTATTCCGCTCCTCCAATGCTTCTATATCAGAAATCTGTAATCCAGTTTCCGGACTGATATCTGTTACGATCTTCTCAAAGTCCAAAATAACAACTAACCGATCTTCTAATTTGATCACTCCAGTAGACACACCGCTCTCTTCTACATTGATCGTAGAATCCGGCTTGATAATATCTGCCCAAGAAAGTCTGTGAATACCGCACACCTCATCTACATGAAATGCAATATTCAGCTTATTAAAGTTAGTGATAATAAACAATCCATTCCTGTCAATATCTGGAAGACCCAGACAATTACGCAGATCAATTACTGTTATCATGGTGTCTCTCGGCATAAATATACCTTCCACACTTGGATGTGCATTAGGAATCGGAGTAACTGGCTGATAAGTTAAAATCTCCCGAATTTTCGCCACATTAATACCGTAATGATTTCCGGCCAATGTAAATTCTAATACCTCCAGCTCATTTGTGCCATTCTCCAACAGAATATTTGTATCCATAATAGTAACTCTCTCCTCTCCGGTATATTTCCGTATAATATTCAAGTATGCCTGGATATACCTGCGCCATTCGGCACCCGAAGGCTCTGTCCCTTGCAGACATTACAATATCCACCATGCCACCCTGGGCAACATAACGTTTTCCTACATTATAGCACATACTTTCTGAAAAATACACAACATTTTTTTATTTTTAAAAATTTTTTTGTTACAATTCAGCTATTTTTAAAATCGGGCGTAAATTGTGCCTGTCACAAAGAATTACCCGCGGCATGCTGCTACAATTTAATCTCACTTGTGTTTCCATTCATCTCTAGACTGAGTTCAAGAGATGATATATTTTCCGCCAATTCCTTAGGTACCTCAAACATAAGAATTCCGGCCGCAGTCTGTCCTGCCTCCAACGTGCTGATATAAGTAGACAAATCATTCTCCAGCATACTGATCACATTTTTTACGCCGGATTCTCCATTTATCTTCAAATGAAAAACAGGCTGCCTGCTCAGCAGATCACATTCCGCTGCCTCTGCTCCCGTATTTGTCACATTCACGTTTAAGATCACATAGGTGGAACCTTCCAATGCATCTAAGGAAAAATAATCTCCCTGCCGGTAACTGTCGCTGGTAGAATAATCCTGGTAGGCAAATTCGATCCCTGGAATTGCCAACGCCTCGGTCAAAGTAACTGTTTTTGCTTCTTCCTCTGCAGGCTTCTCCTGGCTTCCTTCTGATTCCTTATTTTCTTTCGATTCTTCCTGATTTTCCGGTTCCTTCTCCTCTGTCTCCTCTGAATCGAAACTTTCCTCTTCTTCTTTTGGATATACGGAACTCATTCCCTCTTGCTGGTAACTATTATGTTTTGCGAGAGTGCCGGCTGAATAATTCACAATCACTTCCTCTTCACTCTCTGTCAATGTAGCCATCTCATCTCCGCATCCGGTCAGGATCAATGCCGCTGCCAGCAATGCTGTTCCCCTTTTTATGAATTTCTTCATAAGTCTGTCTCCTTCTTTGCGCTATCGCATATTCCTATCTCTCTTTTTCTATTCTACCATTATTTGTTCCACAGAGCAACCACATTTTCTTCTGAGTTTTTCCATTTTTATCCTCTTCCATTTTACAGGGCCAAAGAGCCTGGCCGTCCGTCCTGTACCGCCAGATGACAGAAATTAAGCTGCCATACGGCATCTCTTAGGATTATTGACTTTTGTGATCTAATTCAAACCAAAACGTCACCCCGTCTTCCTCATTTCTGACGCCGCACCCTCGGTGAAAGGAATCCATAATTGCCTTTACGATAGACAAACCAATCCCATTTCCCCCGTATTCTCTCGTTCTTGCTTTATCCACTTTATAAAATTTATCCCAGATATGCTCCAGTTCCTCCTCTGGAATATGCTCTCCTGTATTGAACACTTCCACCTGAACAGTCTCCAGACCCGGCAGAATCGAAATTGTAATTCTCTTTTCCCCGGAGGCATAATGAATCGCATTACTGATATAATTTGTCACCACCTGCTCCGTCTTAAATTCATCTGCCCATACGTACACAGGCTCCTCTTGATTCATTTCCAGCGTGATCCCTGCCTGTTCCCGCAATATGGCTGTTGCATTGACCACGCCCTGGATCACTTCCATTAAGTCAAACCGCTCCAAAACCACCTGCTCATTTCCGGACTCCAATTGATTCAGCGTCAGCAGATTTTTTACCAATTGATTCATCTTATCCGCCTCATCCATAATCACTTCACAGTAAAATTCCCGGCTTGCAGCGTCGTCATTGATACATTCCTGCAATCCTTCTGCATATCCCTGAATCAGGGCAATGGGCGTCTTCAGCTCATGAGATACATTGGAAATAAATTCCTTGCGCATCTCATCAATCTCTGTCTTTTTCTCAATATCTATCTTCAATTCATTGTTTGCACTTTTCAATTCCGAAATGGTCCGCTCTAAAGTCTCAGACAGCTGGTTCATGTGTTCTCCCAGCAGGTCGATCTCATTTTCCCCCCTGCTTTGAAACTTGGCCTCAAAGTCCAGATTAGTCATCCGCCTGGAAATATCTGCAAGCTGCAGGATTGGATTCGTGATTTTCCTAGTCACCATATAGATAATAACCCCGCAGAGGACCACTGCAATAATTCCCACGTAAGACAAAAATCGGTTGGCAATTCCTACGCTTTCTTTGATACTTTCCACAGCTGTCCGCATTAAGATCAGATTGCCATTCTGGAGATTTCCCCACAGAACAAGATATTCTGTGTGGAGACGGGGATCTGTGGTTTTCTCCACCACATATTGTTCTGTATTTTCCAAAATTTCTGTATTTTCCAGAACTTCCTCTTCCTGACCGGCCACTTGAAAAATCAGTTCCATAAATTGAAGCAGCAGCGTCTCATTATCTCCCACATTCGATTGGAGAATCCTATGGTCTGAACTGATAATCATCATGGTAATGTTGCTCTTGGTACATCGTTTTTCCAATTCTATCGAAAAATTATCTTGCCCCACTTCTCTCTCTTGGCTGGCACGATCTGCCATCTGAAAGGTATCCAGCAGTTTCTTCTGCTTATGTTCCACATAGTAAGTTTCTAACAGAGAAGTATTGATAAACCAGCATAGCAGAATGGTACCTGCCACAATACTGATCATGATCGTTGTTATTTTTCCCGTAATAGAAGATCTCATGCTGTCACCTCGAACTGCTTGAATGTATTATAAAAACCATTGATTCTGCTGCATCGGCCACAAGCCGCGGCCCTTTTACTCTACTTCAAATTTATAGCCCATGCCCCAGATCGTCTTAATATGCTCCCCCTTGCTGCCCAGTTTACTGCGCAGCTTTTTCACATGGGTATCTATGGTTCTGGCATCTCCAAAATAGTCGTAGTTCCAGACATGATTCAAAATCTTTTCCCTGGAAAGAGCAATTCCCTTGTTTTCCATAAAATAAGTGAGCAGTTCAAATTCCTTATAGCTTAACTCCAATTCTTTCCCGTCTGCCATCACCTGATGTCCCAGTCTGTCTATAGTAATTCCGCCCACTTCTAACAGCTCTTCTTCCGCCTTACCAGTCCGCCTTAAAATTGCTTCCACCCTTGCTACCAGAATCTTAGGACTGAAGGGTTTAGAAATATACTCATCTGCGCCAATATCAAATCCCAGCAGCTCGTCGCTTTCTTCCCCTTTGGCTGTCAGCATAATAATGGGAACTTTAGAATTTTCCCGGATCTCTTTGCAGACCTCCCATCCATTGATCTTAGGCATCATAACATCCAAAATAATCAGAGCAATATCTTTCTGGGCATAAAATTTATCTAGGGCGTCTTCTCCGTCTTCCGCTTCGATTACTTCAAAATCCTGTTTTACCAGAAAATCCCGCACCAGCTTCCGCATTCTGCTCTCATCATCCACTACCAATATTTTCCGACTTTCCATTTCATTCACACCCTCCATCTCTGCAGACCATTTTTAAGTCCTTCGGACCGTTCTAATTATGTTTATTGGACATTATACGATATGTTTATGGAAAATCTGTGAAAAGAATCTTCCTGAGAGGCTCTCTTTCATAAAACCTGTTATGGATTCTGTTCCCTCTCCAATTTTTCTATTTTCTTTTCTCTCTCTTCTAATTCCCGTTCCCATTCTTCGTATTGATTTACAATTTTATCTTCATAATTGATAATATTCGGATGGTCGTCTAACAGCGTAATCACAACCATTCCAATCACAAGAATCAGCAAAAACAGATTTCCAGCTATACTAAACCGCAAAAAGCCCCGATTCGTCTTCAACCTGCCTTCTGTCTGTCTCTGTTTCAGCTCCGCCCCGCGTCTTTTCTGCTTCTCCTGATCCAGCTGCTCTTCATACCAGACTGCCATCTCATCCAGGTCTGAAGGCTCCATATTCTGCTGTCCATTTTGCTGCGGCGTCACTGCAGGTTCTTGGGAAGCAGGATTCCCTGTCCCCTGGTTTTTAGTCTGTCCTGATCTGTTTTTCTCGGAACTCTCCCGGACCATCTGACTTACCTGGATCGGTTCTAAACCTTCCCTTTGAATCTCTGGTATCCGCAGAAGATAATCCTGAAGTCTTTTCAGATACATCATTCCCACAGGCGTCTCAAATACTTTTTCTGCTGTGAGTTTGCGATACATCTCTAAAACCATCCGCGGATTCTCCATATCTAAATTTTCTTTTACATACCGGATACTTTCTGCCTCCCGTAATGCTTTTTTTGCAATCTCTTTCTCTGTAAAAGAAAATCCTTCCACTATCGTCTTATTTTTTATTATTGTATCATTTTTTTTCTTCCTCGATACATCCATTTTATCCACCTCCGCTCTTGTCTATCCTATAAACTATTTACAAATCTTCTGATTTAAAGGTATTGTATCCCTCATAATAATAACTTGCGTCAATACCTTTTCTATTCCCTTCCTATCCTGCCTTCATTCTGGCCTTGTATTTCTCCATATTATATCATTTCTCCCTCATAAAAGCCACCAGATTATTTCCTGGCAGCTTTCACAAATTACTATATTAAAACATTAAAAATAAGGACAGAAGAAAAGCAAAAATTTCTTCTATCCTTAATTCTCCAATTATTTTAATGAGAACTGAACTCGAAATAACACCGACTGTTTCCTGGTAAATCCCGCAATCCTTGTAAAATCAAAGTTCTTTAAGTGGAGCTGAGGGGAATCGAACCCCTGTCCGAAAGTCAATTCACTATGGCCTCTCCCATTACAGTCATTAATTTGACATTCCCTCTGCCGGCCGCCTAATGACAAGCTTCCGGTTTCAGTAGCTTCATACTACGCCCGTACGCGCAAAGCTTAACGTACGTCGTTTCCCACATCGTCGAAGCCGGGATCTTAAACTGTGGGTGGTCTAAGGCCGACTGCTGCAACTAGGCAGCGATTGCTAAATTATCTTCAGCGTTTATATTTATTATTCCCGTTGGTGAGGCGGTCAGGAGCCGCCAATGGCTTCCATAGCTTCACAACCCCCGTCGAAACCAGTACAACCCCTGGTTTGGCTGACATTGTTTAGCAGTGAACTTATTATAACACTGTTTTGGGATTTGTCAAGTTTCTTTACACATTCCACTCCAGCAGTTTTCCCAGAAACCGTCTCAGATTCTCTGTCTTGGGCTGAGTAAAAATCTCTTCGCTCTCACCATATTCCATCAGAGTCCCTTCACAGAGAAAGGCCACTTTATCACAGGCATGACGGGCAAATCCCATTTCATGGGTTACAATGATAAAATCCATTCCTTCTTTTTTCAGCTCATGAATAATATCCAATACTTCTGTGGTGTATTCTGGGTCCAGTGCGCTGGTTGGCTCATCCAGCAAAAGCAGACGAGGCTTTGCGGCCACTGCCCTTGCAATTGCCACCCTCTGCTGCTGTCCGCCAGACAACTCTGCCGGTCTCTTCTTCCAGTCGTCCTCTAAACCAAACCTGGCCAGTAATTCCATGGCCCTCTCGCAAGCCTCCTCATGGGAAAATCCATGAACCTGTTCTAATGGCAGGGTGATATTGGCTCGTGCATTCATATGCCGAAACAATCCCCCCTGCTGAAACACAAATCCCAGCTTCCGACGGTATTTCTGCAACGCCGCCTCATTTGCCTCCACTTTTTCGCCATCCACCTGTAAAGTTCCTGTAGTGGGGGCGATCAGTCCGCCGATAATTCTAAGAAGGGTGGATTTTCCGCCGCCGGAAGGCCCGATAATGGCCAGGGTATGCACCTCGTCTGAAAAGTCCATAGGTGTTAAGACCAAAGGTCCCTGTTCAAATTGTTTGGAAAGATTCTGAAACTCAATTTTCATAGCGAAACTTCCTTTCCAGTTTTTCACTGACCAGAGAGATCGGCAGCGTCAGGCATAGATAAAGCACTCCTAAAAACAAATAACATTCAAAAAGGCGGAAATTCACCGCACTGATCTCCCGCATGGTCTGGGTCAGTTCAATCACCGCAATCATGGACAGCAGAGAGGAGTCCTTGATAATGGAGGCAAACTGCCCGGTAAGGGCCGGAAGGGTCCGGGCCACCATCTGAGGCAGCAACACATATCGCAGGGTCTGTCTTTGGGTAAATCCCACCGCCCTGGCCGCTTCTAACTGAGCGCTTTCTATGGACAGCAGGCTTCCACGGATAATCTCTGCAATATATGCCCCTTCAAAAATGGACAGGATAATCACCCCTGCTGCAAAACGGTTCTTCACGCCCCAGGCAGTGCCCACAATATAGAAAAACAGATAAATCTGCATAATCAAAGGCGTCCCCCGGATAAATTTTACATAGACATTACAAAAATATCTGATGATAAGCAGAGAAGAACTCTGCCCTGCCGCGCTGAGCACTCCAATCACAAGACTTAAAATCAAGCTGAAGAGGCTGAGTTTCAGGGTAACCAGAAATCCATCCCACACGCGAATCCGAAATTGTCCGAGAAATGAGAAATCAAGCTGGACCTGAATTGTGTGAAGAGAAATCCAAAACAACAATACCCATAACAACACCACAAGCAATAAATTCAGCAAAACCGCTGCCGGACCTACCTTCTCTTTTTCTTTCGCCCAAAACAACTTCCGCAATTTTTTCATATGTATCCTCGTCTCTTACCCTCTACTCATCCATATCAAAAAACCATTGGAAATCAAGTTCCTCAAAGGCCTTCTTTTCCTCTGCCAGATGCTTTTCGGTCAGTTCCTCATATCCGCCCTTTTCTCTGTACTCTGCTAGGAACTCATTGAGCTGATCCAGCAGCTTTTGATTGCCTTTCTGTACTGCAATGCCCCATTGCTCCGGGTCCTGAAATGGAATAAAGACTGCGCTGGTGGTATCTTGATTATTCTGCCAGTTCCGATAAATGGTCAGCTGATCATAAATAAATCCATCGGCCCGACCCTGGGATACTTCTATCACACAGGCGCTTTCATCCGGCATTGCCAGAACTTTTGCCTTGGTCAGATTTTTTTCTGCATACATATGGCCTGTGGAGCCAGATTTTACCGCAATTGTCTTTCCTTCCTGGTTCAGATCATCTATGGATGCGATCTTGGAATCTCCATTGGCTAAAATCGCCAAAAGGGCATTGGCATAGGGATCGGAAAAATCAATCAGCTCTTTCCGTTCTTCGGTAATGGTCATGGAAGAAATCACAAGATCTGCGGCCCCTGTCTGCAGGGCAGGAATCAGGCCATCCCAGGCTGTATTCTCAATCTGAACCTCACGTCCGATGTATGTTCCAAAAGCTTTGATCAGATCCACGCTGACCCCTGCCGGCTCTCCGGCGTCGTCTCTTGTCTCAAAAGGCGGATAGGCAAGTTCCATCGCCACCACCAAAGGCTTAGACGTTCCCTCTTCCTTTGAAACCTCTGGCTCTGTATCTCCACTTTCCTTTTCCACTGTTGCGTCGGTTTCCGACAATGTGTCTGTTTTTTTATTATCTGCACATCCCAACATAGTACATGATAATAATACCATCAACAATAACGCAGTTATTCTTTTCATTTTTTCTCTCCTTGTCTCTTTCCCTGTCTGGGTTTTTCTGTCTGTTTTCGATCTATCTTTTTCATTTTTGAAACCTGAAAGTACAAGAATAGGATACCATAGTAAATTTCATTTTTAAAGTACGCATTGGAAAGTTTTCTAAATTTTCGTAACCGTTACGTTTCCGTCAGACACAAAAATCCCCATAACGCTGTCTTGCGCCACGGGGATTTTCAAAAGGGGAGGATAAGTATTTAACCTTATCTTTGGTTCAAAGCATTTTGCTTTCACCGAGCAGTACAAGTGGGGGATTTGTCTGCTTCGGATGGTAATAGTATGGACCGATTTTTCCCTTTTATTCAATATTTTTAAAAAATTTACTATTTTTCTTACGTCTGTGTTAAAATAACTCCATATTATTTATCATTTCATCGAAAAGGTGGTTATCTATGAAGGAACGAAATATTTTAAAAAACAAGTATTTTCTATATGTGACAGAATTTTTCTCCGGCATGTCTGTTATGGCTGTGGAACTGGGGGCAAGCCGTCTGATGGCTCCTTACTTCAGTTCTTCTCAGATCGTGTGGACTGTCATTATCGGGGTAATCATGATCGCCATGGCCCTGGGAAATGTCTGGGGCGGACGAATGGCTGACAAGTCTCCCTCCCCGGACAAGCTGTATGGCCGGCTTCTCTTAGCCGCTGTGTGGATCGCCCTGATCCCCTTTGCCGGACGGTATCTGATTGGCGGAATTTCCCTGCTTCTTGCAGTGTTTATCACCAGGAATTTCCTGGTGTGGGCCGCCCTCTTTGCCTGCCTGGCAGTATTTGCCTTTCCCTGTGTACTCCTTGGAACGGTGACGCCTTCCCTGGTAAAATACTCTGTGGACAGCCTTGACAGCAATGGAAAAACCGTAGGAGAGCTGAACGCCCTAAACACCATCGGAAGTATTATCGGCACCTTCCTCCCCACTTTTGTCACCATTCCCTCTGTGGGAACAGCCGTTACCTTTCTGATCTTCTCCGGCGTACTGGCTCTGATCAGCATTGTCTATTTTTTATCACAGGGCCAGAAAAAAATAACGTGCGCCCTTGTCCTTCTGCTGATTCTGGGACTGGGTTTCTCCTCTTCTTCCTACAGTTTTGCTTTCTGGGAGAAGGATATCACCTTAGAAGACGAATCCATCTACAATTACCTCCAGGTAAAAGAATCTGATTCCTCGGTGATCCTGTCCACCAATGTATTGTTCGGCGTACAGTCTATCTTGATGAAAGACGCAAAACTGACCGGCATGTATTACGACTATGCCCTGGCCGCTCCTCTGATGGCAGGCATCACTGCCGGCAATCCCGGCCATATTCTGATCCTGGGGCTGGGCACCGGCACTTTCGCCAAATACTGCAGCGAATACTTTCCAGATTGTTCCATTGAAGGGGTGGAAATCGACCAGAAGATTGCAGATCTGGCATCTGAATATTTTGAACTTCCTGATTCTGTTCAAGTGTCCGTCTACGACGGACGTTCCTATCTGGCCGCTTCAGACAAAAAATACGATGTGATTATGGTGGACGCCTACCAGGATATTACCATTCCCTTTCAGATGTCCTCCCAGGAATTTTTCACAGAAGTCAGAGATCATTTAACACCGGAAGGAGTTATGGTGGTAAACATGAATATGCGGTCTGATTCAAAACATTCTATCAATGATTATCTCTGCGACACCATAGGCTCTGTTTTTGATCGGGTATACACGGTGCCTGTCAGCGGCGGAACCAACTGTGAGGTCTTTGCCTTTCAGGATTCTGGCCAGCTGGAAACCTTCGAAGAAAAACGCCATCATCTCACCGATTCTGCTCTGGATGAAATGATGACGCTGGTTTCAAAAAACCTGGAGTTACGGGAATCTGGCAATCTAATCCTGACAGATGACAAGGCTCCGGTGGAGCTTCTGGGCATGCAGGTTTTAGATGAAATCATTGCCGATGAACTGGATTATTACCGAGAATTATATCTGAATGAAATTTTTTAATGATTTTCATTCTTAAAACTGTTTTACCAGCCACTTCCCCCAGGGAGTGAGCTGGCTGCTCTTCCATTCTGAATACTTCTTACAAGAAGGCTTGATCAGCGCAGAACTCTCATCTTTATTCGATAGATTCCAGCCAATAAAACTGATCTTGTTTTTCTTCATAAACTTCATCCACCGCTCCCCTTCTTTTTTGTTCAGTTTTCCATTTCCTGAGGCATCTGAAATACCGAATTCTGACACAAAAAGGGGAAGTCCCTTCTGCAATGCTGTTTCCGCCTTATTCCGCAGATCTTTTCCATGGGTTCCTGCATAGAAATGCAGGGTATACATAATATTTTTATATCCTTTGATGGGACTTTGAGCCGCTATGTCCACATCCTGGGACCAGTTGGGCGTCCCTACGAGAATCACTGCGTCCTTGTCCTTAGAGCGGATCGTCTTAATCACCTTTTTTGCATAAGTTTTGATGGTACCCCAAGAGGCGCCTCCGTTCGGTTCATTGCAGATCTCATAAATCACATTGGTGTGATTTTTATATTTGGAAGCCATCTTTTTAAAAAATTTTAAAGATTGCTTCTCATAAGTCCTGGGATTACCATCGCTTAAAATATGCCAGTCTATGATCACATACAATCCTGCTTTGGCAGCGTATTTCACCCCCTGGTCAATCTGTTTCTCCAATGCCTTACGGTTGGCCGCATCTCCTGTACAGTATCCATTGTATTCACCGGTATACATGGCCAGTCTTACGGCGTTAATCTTCCATTTCTTTTTCATATAGGTAAAAGATTTCTGGTTCACATACTCTGGATACCAGGACAGCCCATGGGTGCTGACCCCCTTTAACCGAACTGTTTTTCCCTTTGTATTGACCAATTGGGTCCCCTTTACCTTAAGGGCCGGAAGTTTGGCCGCATATGCCGGCATACAGTCTGTAACCAAGAGGATTACAGCCAGCAGACATCCCAGATATCCCCATCTTTTTCTCTTCTTCATCACTTCTCCCTCCCTGTTACATCATATCCCTTTTACTGTCGTTCTACGATAGTACCTTCCCGGTATGCGCACAGCAGCGCTTCCAGCTCTGTAATATTTTCCTTAATCTCTTTTCCCACATCAGTATCTGCCACCGTTTTTCTAAGGTTGGTATGCTGTACTAAAACCATATGAGAATGAATATCATTTCCATTCTGCACTGCTTTTTCCACAGACTCAAAAGGCTCATGGGCTGCAAGCAGCAGACCATAAGAATTATAGATCAAAGTATAACCGGCAATTCCTGTTTTGGGCTGATAAGCCTTGGAAAATCCTCCGTCAATGATCAGCAGTTTTCCGCCGCATTTTACCGGGGATTCTCCCCGTTTCGTCTCCACTGGCACATGACCGTTGATGATATGGGCGTCCTCTCCCTCCAGGCCAAACTCCCTTAAAATCTTATTGACAATCTCTTCCTGTTCCAACAAGCGATAATATGGATTCTTGGGCTCTTTGTGGGTGGCCTTGTCTGCAATAAAATACCGCTCAAAGGTGGTCATCTTCGATTTTCCAAACACAGGTGAATTGGCATTCTGCCAGATAAACCACAGGATATCCAGCCCTTTCTCTTTTTCCTTGGGATCAATGGAATAGTAACCTTTTCTCGCGTAATGTTCCAATACGTCATACAGTTCTTTTCCACTGTACTCTCTATTAAAAATACGTACCTTTTTAAACGTTCCATCCTCGTTAAAAGGAACGCAGCCATGATACAGCAGATTCCCGTTGTATACTTTATAGAGGCTTCCCTTTGTGTAGAGGAATCGAATATGTTTTTGCAGTTTTTCGCAGTTAATAAAGGCTGTCACAAGACGGTCCATCACATCTGCTTCTTCCGGAGACAATTCATAAGGATGTTTCATATCTAAAGTGGGGAAGCAAGTATCCTTCAATGGATAGGTCTTTCCCTCCACTGTTACGGTTTTCTTTTCTAAATCTATTTTATCTAACAGAAGCCGCTCCTGCATCTGAAATTCTGGATGTTTTTTGATCAGCTGCCCCTCTAACTTAAACTGTATTATCGTAATGGCTTTATGCATTTTCTTATCCAGCTGAACATCCTTCACATCATACTCATCCTCCCGGTAATCCAGGTGAAAAGCGTCGCAAGGGTCTTTGTCATACCGCTCCAATGCAAATCTCACCAGGGGAATCAGATTGATTCCATAACCGTCTTCTAAGGTATTCAGATTGCCATACCTGGCGGAAATGCGGATTACATTTGCAATACAGGCCGGATTGCCTGCCGCCGCTCCCATCCACAGAACGTCATGGTTCCCCCATTGAATATCCACAGAATGATGTTCCATCAACGTATCCATAATCAGATTAGGATAAGGTCCTCTGTCGTAAATATCTCCCACCACATGCAGATGATCCACCACCAGCCGCCGGATCAGATTGCAGAATCCAATCACCAGTTCGGAAGCTCTTCCGGTACGGATCACAGAATTGATAATCTCATTGTAATATGCCTCCTGATCCGATACGTAAGGCCTTCCGGTCAAAAGCTCCTCGATCACATAGGCAAAGTCCTTGGGAAGGGCTTTTCTCACTTTGGAACGGGTATATTTCGAAGATGCTCCTTTGCAGATCCGAATCAGGCGGTACAAGGTCACCTTGTACCAGTCCTCCATATTTTCTTCCTGTTTCAGCACTTGTTTCAGCTTCAGCTCTGGATAGTAAATTAAAATTGCAATTCCTTTTTTCTCAGCCACCGAGAGACTGTTGCCGAACTCTTCTTCAATCTTCCGTTTGATGGCTCCGGAACCATTTTTCATCACATGCTGAAATTGGTCGTATTCTCCATGAATATCTGTGATAAAATGCTCGGTTCCTTTGGGCAGGCTCAAAATAGCCTGGAGATTTATAATCTCTGTGGCTGCTGCCGGAATGGTGGGATATTGTTTCGCCAACCCTTTCAAATATCTGATATCTGCTTTCTCCATATATTCTTCTCCCTGATCAATGACAAATTTATCCTATCATCTCTATTTTAACAGGAAACTCTTATTTTGCAATCACATCTTTCATATCATATCTTCCTGCCGGCCGGCCTGCCAGAAATTTTGCAGCCTCCACCGCGCCCTTAGCAAAAATCCCTTTGGAATATGCTGTGTGCTTGATCTCTATCACTTCATCCAGCCCTGCAAAAATCACCTCATGTTCTCCCACAATACTTCCGCCGCGCACCGCCTGAATCCCAATCTCACAGGATTCCCGTTTCTTGCGCTCTTTCGTTCTGTCATAGTTATATTCGTAAGAATTTCCCAAGGCTTCATTGATAGAATCCGCCAGAGCAAGGGCGGTTCCGCTGGGCGCATCTACTTTCTGGTTATGGTGTTTTTCCACAATCTCCATATCAAATCCTGCCGGGGCTAAGATTTTCGCCGCTGTCTGAAGCAATTCCATCAGCATATTGATTCCCAGCGACATATTGGCAGATTTCAGCACTGCTGTCTGCCGGCTGGCTTCTTCTACTTTTTTCAACTGCTCCTCGCTTAACCCTGTGGTACACAAAACAACCGGCATCTGACGCGCTATACAATAGTCCAGTAAACCATCCACCCCAGAAGCCGCTGCAAAATCTACCACTACGTCCGCCTCTATCTGACATTCCTCTATCTTAGAAAATACTGGATAGGGATTTACAATTCCAGTATAGGGATCAATTCCTGCCACAATCTCAATCTCACTGTCTTCCTGACAGATTCCAGAGATCACCTGTCCCATTTTTCCATTGCACCCATGCATGATCATTCTTACCATTTCTTTTCCTCCTAAATGTAAGGCGAGCTGCCTCATAACAAGTCTGAAAATAAGGTTCAAACACATTCTTTGAAAAGGCAGCTCTTCTTATGCGTATTTTTCTATTTTAATCCTCTGCTTATTGTGCCAGAGAAATACCAAAGTCCTCCATTGCTTTTGCTAATTTTTTCACATTCTCCGGTTCCAATTCACTTAATGGAGACCGAAGAGACCCTACTTTCCACCCCATCAAATTCATAGCAGCTTTTACTGGAATGGGATTCACTTCGCAGAACAGCGCATCCACCAGGGGCAATGCCTTAATCTGCATATCCAGAGCTTCTTTGTGATTTCCATTCAGATAATTCATCACCATATCGTGGGTGAATCTGGGCGCTATGTTGGAAAGCACAGAGATCACGCCGATTCCGCCGCAGGCAAGCAGCGGAATCACCTGTCCGTCCTCGCCGGAATACACGTCAAAATCTCCCTGGGTTGCCTCCATCAGTTTCAAAGTATAAGAAATATCACCGACTGCGTCTTTCATTCCCACAATATGTTCAATATCCCTTGACAGAGCTGCCGCTGTCTCCGGCGCGATTCTGCACCCGGTCCGGCTGGGAACATTATAGAGAATAATCGGAATATCCACATATTTTGCAACCTGTGTATAATGACTGATCAGCCCCTTTTGCGTAGCTTTATTGTAATAAGGCGTCACTACCAAAAGTCCGTCTGCTCCTGCCAATTGAGCCTGGTAGGAAAGTTCCACTGCTGTCTGCGTACAATTTGAACCTGTTCCTGCAATGACCGGAATTCTTTTATCCACAATGGAAACCGCCGCCCGGATCACCTCTAAATGTTCTTCCACCGTCAAGGTGGAGGCTTCTCCTGTGGTTCCTGTAATGATAATGCTGTCCGTTCCATTTTGGATCTGATCTTCTAGGATCTCTGCTAACTTATCGTAGTCTACTTCCAGATTCTCTTTCATTGGTGTGACAAGAGCAACACCTGCTCCTTTGAAAATTGCCATATACGTTCCTCCTAATTCATAAAATTACAGTCTCAGATATCAGATACCCCTTCTTGGTCTTATTTCCACTTACGTGCACAGGCACCCTGGCTTTCTTTCAATTAGAAATAAATTCTATTTCTAACTAGAAGAAAAGCCGACTCTGGACAAGTCGGCTGAAAGATTCTATTCTGACATCTGCAAAAACATGTTCTCTGCTTATAAAATCTATGATAGCGCTCCATCCATGTGAAAGATGACAGTCATATAATTATTCATTATATGCCCAAGAATTCTTCTGCAGGTATAAAATTCTTTCGGCGCTCTTCCCTTTCCATTATCATCCTCTGTGCCTGCCACATCCGATAAATTACTCATGAATTGCGCAACCTCTATCTAATCATATTCTTCTGTTAACGCTAATATAGCATTTTCCTTTTCTAAAGTCAACAAGGATTCATCAATCTGCATGGATTTCGTAAATCTTTCCGATATATTTTCGAAGAATGCTGTTCACATGTTTTCCTGTACACATCACTTCTGTATCGTCTGATTTCGCCTTCATCAAAACTTCCATGTCTTCTTCCGTGATCATTCCGTAATCTAAAAGTTCCAGAAAGCTGTCCAAAATCAAAATACTGCATTCTCCAGTCACCAGTACTTTTTTTGCAAAATTAAATCCATTGCGGATATTCATGCTCTCTTCCTTCTGTTCTTCCTCAGAGAGCTCTGTAAAATCCTTTTCAAACCTTGCAAAGCTGAAAAATTTCACTTCCGGTTCCAATCTCTGCAGATATCCAAGTTCTTCTTCTTTTTTTCCCTTTAAGAACTGGATAATAATCGCACTGCTTCCCTGGCTTGCAGACTGTATCGCATATCCAAGCGCCGCTGCTGTCTTACCTTTTCCATTACCGCAATACACAGTAATTTTTTCCTTACACATGCTCTTTTCCTTTCTCAAACCGAATCCTTTTTTAAAATACCACAAACCCTTGGAAAATGCAAATTTTTGTTAGAATTTACTTTGTGATTCGAGTGTCAAAAGGCTGCAGCGCAGCGCCAAGGGTGCTTTTGACACTGGAATCTTTTTATGGATCTAAGCGCTTATTAAATCTCTTTATGCTAAAAATGGGGCTGTCACACTAAGAGACTCACGCCTTCAAAAGGTCTTGCCGCAATGGAAACCTTTTGAACTAATCTGTACCTTGTAATTTCTCTTAGTGCGGCTGCAGCAGGTCCTTTCAGCAGATGAATTCAAATCATAAATATACAAAATAAGGACCTTTCCTCTCCTTACTCCATGTATTCTATCTTATTTACAGACACTTCATAGGCAACTCTGTGTTCCACCTCTGTCTCTGATATTTTTTTCACATATTCTCTGCTCTGGATTCTTCCATAGACTTGTACGTGTCCTCCCACCTCAAACCCAGAAGCATATCTGGCATTTCTTCCCCAGCAGATACATGGTATGTAATCCGATTTGCCATAAGACCGGTTTACTGCGATCAGCAGGTCCGCAATCTCTCTTCCCAGGGGCGTCTTGCGATAGATCGGCTCTTTGCAGATATATCCGTCCAAAAATATCTGATTGCTCTTTTCTCCTTCCGGAATCTCATCCACGAATTCTAACTCTCTCACAAATACAGACAATACCAGACGGTTTCGTTTTTCCTCATGTCTATTATAAGAGCGGAACTGTCCGTCCACCCGAATGTACTGTCCAATATAACTGTTCTGTGTATCAATGAGACGCTCTGAGATCATCATTGGAATGATATCTGCAAAATTACTGAGCCGGTTCACTGATACTTCCACCATATAAAAGCCTTCCCCAAACACTTCGTGACTATACTGGAAATCTGAGACGATCTCACCTGTAATGGTAACCTGATTGTTTTCAAATATTTTATCTGCCATGAGTATTAATCCCCTTTCGTATATCGATGGCATATCGATGAAGTATAAATTTTTCTAAAGGATACCATTGGCTTTTTAAAAATATTCGCACTTTCTGTCGACAGGATTTACCCTTTACGAAATTACAGATACCCGCTATAATAGCCTTAGATCTGATGATTTCCAAAGGGATCATCAGAATATTAATCATTGAAAAGAGGTAAAATCATATGGCTCAAAATCCAATTGTAACTTTTGAAATGAAAAACGGAGATATCATGAAGGCAGAACTCTACCCCGATATCGCTCCCAATACCGTCCATAATTTTATCAGCTTAATTCAAAAGGGATATTATGACGGTCTCTGTTTCCATCGTGTAATCCGCGGCTTTATGATCCAGGGCGGCTGCCCGGAAGGCACAGGTACCGGCGGACCAGGATACAGCATTCGCGGGGAATTTTCACAGAATGGTTTCTCCAACGACCTGAAGCACACGGCAGGAGTTCTCTCCATGGCCCGGACGATGGCGCCGGATTCTGCCGGCTCCCAATTTTTTATTATGCATCAGGATTCTCCTCATTTAGACGGGGCCTACGCAGCTTTCGGCAAAATCACGGAAGGCATGGAACATGTAAATAAGATTGCAGAAACTCCAGTAGATTATTCTGATCGTCCCATGGAACCTCAGATCTTAGAAAAAGTCACGGTGGAAACCTTTGGCGAGACTTATCCAGAACCGGAAACTTGTTGATCCCGCTTCGCCCTTACTCAGATGGTAAAAAATTTTTTATAATAAATACAGCATCATAATTTTTAGAAGAAAGAGATACGAAAAATCACTTATTCTGATGGCTTTTCGTACCTTTTTCTTTTCATCTGACGTCTTTTTTTATTTCCACCCCTGTTTTCTTTAAAATCAATCTTACCGTTCTTGTCAGCTCCTGTTGAAATCTTAAATTCCGTCCCTTTTCCATGGAATCCTTCAGCTCTCCTTCTGTCTTTCCAAATTTGCTGGCCGCCTGCAGCTGAGGGTGATAGGGAATAGCCCCTAACAGCTCTTCTTCCACCCGGTAGATCCGCTCTAAATTTTTTCTTGTATACACTCCGTTTTCAAAATAATTTCCCACCAAAAAGAATATCTTTCCTGGAAATCTCTTTGGCTTCCGGTAATATTCTCCGATCATTTCTGCCTCTTGATTCATGCTCAAAACGCAGAGATCTGCTTCCTGGAGCATTCTCTGTGTAAAGTCATCTTTCTTGTTTCCACAGTCTATAAATACCAGGTCAAAACTGTCTTCTATCTTGTGCATCACTTGCTCCAGCCGCTTTTGCACATGGGGCTCATACCACCATTCTTCTCTTCTCTGGCTTCGAGACAGACAATACAATCTGTTTTCTATTACCTGATACAGATTCCTTCTCACTTCCTGCTGGGTCAAACGCTCTGGCTGTTCCCTGCTCAAAAGATAATCCAGGCCGCCGGTCAGAAAATATTCTTGCTGTTCTGCCGCCAACACTGCTTTCTCCAGCTTCTGATCTCTTTCTCCCTGCCACTGCCAGTCAAAAGACTTTCCCTTTTCTAATTCCTCCTTTCTCATAAAATAACTTTCCAGCTTTTTATCCCGGCAGCCGCTGGATACCACTGCAATACATAAAGGGTACATCAACGCAGAGGCGCAGGCGACCACAGCCATGTGAAAGGTGGTATCCGTTTCCTGTTCCTCACTCCAAAACGCTATTTTCATTTGTTCTCCTTTTCTTTTATGAATTAATTAGTAATTGCGAAACTCAATACTTTTCCAAATTTCATGTACCATTCAAAAAATTTGAGTATAAATATTTTCTCATACAAAAGGTGAGAAATGCATTCCAGCACCATGGAAGCGAGACTCAAAGAAGCATGGAAGCCTTTGCTGAACATGATTCCTTGTATTCAGAGGCTCGCTGGAATGTTTGGTGCGTCCAGCATTTCGGTCTTTTGTATGAAGAAAATATTTGAGAGAAACTGTGGTAATGGTACATGAGATTTTGATCATTAGGCAGTTTCGCAATTACCTATATGAATTAAGGAGACAGATTCTGTTCAGAAAATTTGAAACAGATATATAAATGAAAATCTCGATCCTATGAATCTATTTTATATTTGGGATTCGGGTGTCAAAAGCGCCTTTGGCGCTGCACTCATACCATATATTGCTATTGCAAGCTTGCTTGCACATCAATATATGGTATAGAGTGGGTGCGTCGCACCCTTTTGACACCCTAATCTATTTGGGAAATTTGTACATAGACGCTGTACTTTGAACAAAAGATATATTTATCATACAGAACGTTGACCTTGCTGTAAATGGCTTTCTTTCATTTTATAAAAATTTTAGATTTACGGCAGATGCAGAGAGGATCAGATCAGAAAGTTTTCACTAAAAGTACCATGGGCCTGCCGCAAAATGGCAGTATTTTGCGGCAGCCTCTGAATTTTTCAGACAGCATAAACATTTTTCAAAAATTACATACTCACTACCAACGTATCATACCCATCCTGGCGGAGCTGATTCTGAAGTTCCATAGCATCGTCTAAGCTGTCCTCTCTTCCCACGATCACTGCATAATAGGGATCTTCCCAACGTATGGATACAAAGTATCCCTGACTTTCTAATTGATCTTTCATATACGCAGCATTTGATTCATAGCGGTACAGTCCTACTTGAACGCCATATTTTCTGGATGGCGTTTTTAATGGAAGGGCCTTTTCCACTCCTGTCACAATAGCGTCCACCATCTCATTAAACTGCTGGTCAAATAACTGATTGTCTGATTCATTGTTGATAAATCCAAGTTCCATCAGTACCGCCGGCATTTGAGTTCTTCTGAGTACCACAAGACCGGGACGTTCCACTACCCCTAAATCTTTAAATCCAAAATCTACCAGCTCATCATTAATGGATTTCCCAAGCCTTGCCGCCTCTGTACCTGCCTCATACACCAGGGCCTGAGTTCCATTATAAGTATTGGGATTCGGGCCGGAATTTCTGTGAAATGAAATAAAATAATCGGCGCCGGACCGGTTGGCAATCTGTGCCTTTTCAAAAGGGGAGTCATAACGGTCTGTGGTTCTTGTATACAATACATGATATCCAGCATCTTCTAACTTCTGTCCCACTGCAAGAGCTGCCCGCAGCGTGTCATCTTTTTCTCTTCTTCCATTATAGGACGCCCCATTGTCATAGCCGCCATGTCCTGCATCCAATATAATTGTAGCTGCCATAGTTTTCTCCTTTCTGCGCAGACTTTTTGCACAAATAGGTATTTTCTCTTATACTATGCATTCTGAGTCTAAAGTTTCCTGCCATTCCCACCCCTGATTTTCTCAAAATATTGCTTTTCCTAATTGACATAATTCCCTTTCTTGCTTTATAATTTTTATTACAAATGTAATATTTATGATCGGAGGAATTTATCTTGAAAAAGCTGCCCCAAATCTCTGAAGCTGAATTTGAAGTTATGAAAATTGTCTGGAACTATGCGCCCATCAGCACAAACGAGATCACAGACCACTTAGTAAAAACCACATCCTGGAGCCCAAAAACCATACAGACATTGATCAAGCGCCTGGTAACCAAAGGTGCCCTTACCTATGAAAAACACAGCAGAATGTTTGTCTACACGCCATTGGTCAGCCAGGAGGAATATATCGGCCAGGAAAGCAGCTCTTTCCTGAAACGTTTTTATAATGGCAATATTTCTGCCATGGTATCTGCCTATCTAGAACAAGACCAATTGTCGGAAACTGAAATCGACGCTCTTCGGTCTCTCCTGTCCAAAGATTCCAAAAAAGGGAGGACTTAATATGGGAAATTTTGTGATCCAATTTTTGATCTCCAATGTTTTTATCGCTGCCATGATCCTCTTATTGCTGGCATTCAAAAAACTTTTTCAAAAAAGATTTACCAGCCGGATGCAGTACCGCCTATGGTTCCTTCTCCTTGGACTTTTGGCAGTCCCCTTCCTGTCCCTGTCTTTTTCAGCAAATTTTTTTCCGCCGCTTTTTTCCTGGTTGAAACATCTGAAAGGTACGCCTGGACTTTCCCTAAACACTTTTACAGGAGAAAAGGATCTTTTCTCTCCTGCTGACGTCCCTCACTGGATGGAAGATTTTGGCATTGCAGTCAGCCGGCAGACGCCTTCCCCCCTTAGTCTCTTTCTATTTCTTTTTTGGATTGGAGGAATCTTGGGAATGATTCTGTTAACCATAAAGTCTGCCATCCGATTCAACAGTCTGAAAAAATCCTGCCTTCCTGTACAGAACCCTGCTCTGATCAGTCTGTACCACAACTGCCAAAGGGAGATGAATATTACAAAAAATATTCCTATCCTCAGCACAGCATTTTTAAAATCCCCAATGATTGCAGGAATTTTTAAACCCTGTATTTACCTGCCCCTTTCCCTGATCTTGGACCACAGCCCAAAGGATATCCGGTATATGCTGCTCCATGAACTTTCCCATTACCGGCACAAAGACTCCCTGGTCAACTGCCTTATGCACGCAGCATGCATCCTCTACTGGTTCAATCCATTTGTGTGGTACGCCCGAAAGGCAATGAGAAGCGACCGGGAAATGGCCTGCGACGCTTCCGTTCTAGACATGCTGGAAGCAGACGCTTATGAAGACTATGGACACGCACTGATCAATTATGCTGAGAAAATATCCCATTCCCCTTTTTTCTTTTCCACAGGAATCGGCGGAAATATGGCACAAATGCAGAAGCGGATCTTAAATATTGCAAATTATCAGAAAGCCTCTTCCCGCAGCATTCTTTTTGGGCTTTTTATCTATGTGCTGATTGCCTTTTGTTTCTCTGGTTTTCTTCCCTTTCTGTCTATACAGGCAGCCGGTTATAACCACTATTCTTTTTCAGAACAAGGAAAAACCATCTCCTATCTTGATTTAGCAGATTCCTTTGGCAAATATGAAGGCAGTTTCGTCTTATACGATACTGCAGAGAATACTTGGCAGATTTATAATCAAAAAGCTGCCCTGACGCGTGTGTCTCCTGTTTCCACCTACAAAATATACAGCGCCCTTTTGGGTCTGGAAGCTGGAATTATCTCCCCTGAACAATCTCTGATTCCTTGGAATGGACATCATTATGTATTCAGCTTGTGGAATGCTGACCAAACCCTGGAATCTGCCATGGAGCATTCCGTCACCTGGTATTTTCAAGCCATGGACCAACAGGCAGGTTTCTCTGCTGTCAGAGACTATGTTCATGAAATAGGATATGGCAGCCAGACCATAGGCAAAGATTTGGCTACTTACTGGACGGACGCTTCTTTGACTATCTCCCCTGTGGAACAAGTCGAGATGTTAAAGAAATTCTATTACAACCAATTTGACTTCTCACCAGAAAATATCAATGCTGTAAAAGAATCCATTCATCTATCTTCCACCGACTGGGGTGATATCTATGGAAAAACCGGAACTGGAGAAGAACAGGGTCAAAACACCCTTGGCTGGTTTATCGGTTATATCGAAACCAGCGACAATATTTATTTCTTTGCCTCCAACATTCAAAATGAAACCTCCGCCACAGGATCCGCCGCCGCTGATCTGACCTTTTCAATTCTGTCTGATCTAAATATCTGGAAGTAAAATACCCCGCAGCTTGCTGCGGGGATAAGTCTAATTTATTTCTGACAAGACCAGCCCAATTGCAATTTCTTTCGCAGCTGCACTGGATACCTCTTTCTCATCTGCCTGGCCCAGATAGACGCAAAAATACACTTTCTCTCCCCTGCGTTCTGCAAATCCGGTGAACCAAGCGTCCACAACAACACCTTCCGCCTTTCCCATTCCCGTTTTTCCATAGACAGAGAGTCCTGATTCATCATCCTTTTTCACCAGCATAACTTCCTTTAATGCATTCTGGGTCTGTTCCGAATACACAGAATTGTCCCCAAAAATCCGCTCCATTACTTCCGTCTGCTCTTTCGGAGAAATTTTAAGGGAAGATTCAATCCAAAATCCCGTTAAAGCACGGTTATTGTTATTTGTGTTCCTCTGCCCTTCCCAATCAGAAATATCACAATTTCCATATAAAAGCTTATCCAGCTCTTCCTGCATTTTCTCTTGTCCGATCTCATCTATCACCTCTCTAAAATACCAGACGCAGGAAGCCTGAAAAGCCCCACGAAAATCAAGATCCTGATTCCAGTCTTCCTTCCAGAACATTTCACCGCTCCATCTGCGTATGGAATTCTCTGGATCAACAATTCCATTTTCCAGGGCGATCAAAGATGAGATAATCTTAAAAGTAGAACAGGGAGACCGCCTGGTCTGGGCAAGGGAACTGTTATACACTGTAAATTTCATAGAGGAAGCATCATACAAAACAGCTGCTCCAGGAAACCCGTCAAAATAACTTGACCAATCTGCCTCTTCTATTTCTTCTATTTCTTCTATTTCTTCTATTTCTTCTATTTCTTCTATTTCTTCTATTTCTTCTATTTCTTCTATTTCTCCTATTTCTTCTGTCTTTTTATTTTCTACCGTTTCTGGTTTTTCGTGTTCCAATATCTCTTTCTCTTCTTCTGAACTCTGTCTTCCGGCGCAGCCGCCCAGCAGAAACAGAAAGATCATACAGCAGCTCATTAATTTTACAAGATAAATTTTCCTTTTCACAGACAACCTCCCGCCAAATTGCTTTATTTTTCTTCTGTCATTTTAAATATTACACTAGTAAGATTTATGCGTCAAGAAAAATATTTTCATTGACAAATCTCTTCCTGGCGGTTATAGTTATCCTGTAATTATTTTGATTTTCAAACTAATAGGACGGAATATATGATGAGAGCAAAAATTATTGGAACTGGAAGCTGCCTTCCAGAAAAATGTGTAACAAATAAAGATCTTTCCACATTCGTAGATACCTCCGACGCCTGGATTCAGAGCCGTACTGGAATCCGGGAACGTCATCTTGTTTCTTCTGAAGCAGAAACCACTCTGACTTTGGCAGTCCACGCGGCAGAAAAGGCCATGGCTGACGCCGGCATTTGTTCGAAAGATCTGGATTTAATTTTAGTGGCAACAGTCTCTTCTGATTTCATTACTCCCAGCACTGCCTGTATGGTGCAGAAAGAACTGGGGGCATATCATGCGGCTGCCTTTGACCTGAATGCCGCCTGCTCTGGCTTTCTGTTTGCTTTCCATACTGTCGACGCCTATTTTCAGGCCGGAATCTGCCAGACTGCCCTGGTAATCGGCGTAGAAACACTCTCGAAGATCATAGACTGGTCCGACCGCTCCACCTGCGTTCTCTTTGGCGATGGAGCCGGCGCTGTTGTGGCAAAAGCCTCTTCCAGAGGAATGATAGCCTCTCTTCAAGGTTCCGACGGTTCCAGAGGCGAGATCCTGCTCTGTAAAAACCGCACAAACAACAATCCTTTTGTCTCCACCGGCAAAGAACCAGACTACCTTACAATGGATGGACAGGAAGTTTTTAAATTTGCTGTAAAAAAAGTGCCGGAATGTATCGAAAACCTTTTGGGGCAGGCAGACCTGGACCTTTCTCAGATCACTTATTTTCTGCTCCACCAGGCCAATCACCGCATGATCGCCTCCATTGCCCGGAAATTAAATCTTCCCATGGAAAAGTTTCCATCCAATGTGGATCGCTGCGGCAACACTTCCGCTGCCAGCATCCCTATCCTTTTAGACGAAATGCATAGAACAGGGAAGCTTTCCAGCGGCGACATTCTTCTGCTGTCCGGTTTTGGCGGAGGACTTACCTGGGCTGCTTCTCTGTTAGAGTGGTAATGATAGATTTTAAATTTTTTATCCACCTTTTGATACACAAATCTCTATCAGAAAGACACTTTCACCCTTTAACAGCACAAGGTTTTTCGATAGAATTAAGAAATACATAAGTATGTTCATCTGAATACTCCGGCGCGTATTGATACCCCAGACCGCAGAACTCTTTTACCGTCTCTAAATCTTCCACTGCGTTCTGGGCTAAAAACCGCACCATCTCGCCCCTGGCCATCTTCACCTGGGTCCCGGTCTCTGTTACCTTTCCATTTTTCAAAATCCCAAACCTGCAGGTCAAAAATTTCTTTTCATATGTAAGATATTTTTCCACACATTTGCTGTATTCTTTCGAGGCCAGATTCAAAACCACCTCTGTCTCCCCATAAATCTCTTCAAAAATCTTTCTTCCCCAATAGTCATACAGATTCCGGTAATTCTGAAACTGAATCTTGGCCTGCATTTCCAGCCGGTAAGGCACAATTCCGTCAAAAGGCTTTACCACACCGTAAAAGCCGGACAAGATGCGAAGGTGCTCTTCTACATATTCCCACGCCTGATCCTCAAAAACGACAGGCGCCATATACCGATACTGAATCCCTTCATAGGAAAGCAGGGCAGGGGTCAGATTCTTTTTCAGATCCATCCCCTGAAACCGCTCATAATTCAAGGCTGCAATCTTATCATTGCAGTTCCAGAGTTTTTTTGCTTCCTGATAAGTCAGAGCTTGTATAGATTCTTTTAATTCTTCTGCCTCCTGAAGAAAAACAGGAAGATCATGGTACTCTAGGGTATCTGTATCTTGATTCATTTTCTTTGCGGGAGAGATTATGATTTTCATATGGATTCCCCTGCCCGCATATTTTCAGTCAGATTTCGATAGGATTCTGCCGGCACAAACGCTTTTACGTAAATCCCGTCTGCCTCATAGGATTCTTCCAGCAGCTCTCCATATTTGCGGATCACTGCAATCTGACTGGCCTGTTCGTAAGGAAAGGTTCCTTCCAAAAATTGTTTTTCTTCCCGCAGAATCTCCTCTAAGGATTCCTTCAGCAAGTCCATTCCTTCTCCTGTTCTGGCTGACACTTTCAAAGTCCTATCTGCCTGGAAATCTTTTAACAGCTCTCCCTCTTCTATTTTATCCTGCTTATTAAACAAGGTAAGAATCTTTTTGCCTGAGATTCCCAGATTTTTCAAAGTCTCGTATACAATCTGCATCTGCTGCTCTCTCTGGGGATTGGAGGCGTCCACCACGTGGATAATCATATCCGCATATTTTGCCTCCTCCAAAGTGCTTCGAAAAGCTTCAATCAGATGATGGGGCAGCTTTCGGATAAATCCCACCGTATCTGTAAGCAGGATCTCCTGGCCGCTGTCTAATTTCAGATTCCGCGTTACAGGATCTAAAGTTGCAAATAATTTATCTTCTTCCAACACTGCCGCGCTAGTCAATTGATTCAGCAAAGTAGATTTCCCTGCGTTGGTATACCCTACAATGGCCGCCACCTTCGTCTGATTGCGCTCCCGCTGTCCTCTGGCCACCTCCCGGTGTCTGCGCACCTGGTCCAGTTCCCGGTTCAGCTGGGCGATTCTGCTTTTGATGAGACGCCTGTCCATCTCTAACTTCTTCTCTCCCGGTCCCCGTGTTCCAATTCCGCCGCCCAGTCTGGAAAGAGAAACTCCAAGACCGGTCAGCCGGCTCATTCTGTACTTTAACTGCGCAAGCTCCACCTGTATTTTGCCTTCTCTGGTGGAGGCCCTGGCCGCAAAAATATCCAAAATCACTAAGGTTCTGTCCATCACTTTACATTCCAGCGCCTCTTCCATATTCCGCAGCTGTGCAGGAGACAGTTCATCATCACAGACAATCCCTGTCGCCTCCGTCTCCCACAGCATTTCTTTTAATTCTTCTAGCTTTCCTTTTCCTACATAAGTGCCTGGGTGAATATGATCCCGGCTCTGAATGGCTTTTCCAACCACCTGAGCTTTGGCTGTTTGCACCAACTCTGCCAATTCCTCCAGAGAATCCTCTGTGTCGTCATTTTCCTGAAGGCTGACCCCTATCAAAATTACTTTCTCCGTAATCTCCTCTGTTACCTCTTCTATCTTCAATGTTTCTGCCATACACTGTCCTCCTTAAAATTCTATCCCGCTTATTCTTAATTGAAACCTATCATATTTCTTGACTGAACCACAAATCCCTGCCATCTGTCATTGCTGACCCTATGAGCATTTTTACCAGCGATTGCTATACCAAAAAAAGCATCCGCAATGGAAAACGGAATACTTGCAATACCAAAAGCTGTTTTTATTATAGTTGTCCCGCTAGACCTAAAAAAGGCATATTTATTGTGATCTTTCAAATACTTATTCAAAATCTTTTCCTCTGTATCCTTTATGGTTTTGTTTACATCCCGACATATCTCATCAACTTCACTATTTTGTATATGGTTATGATGCTCCGTTACCCATTTCCTAAAATCCGTCAGATACGTATTCTCACGCAGCTCCTCCATACAAGGATGATAGGGGCCTTCTTTACTCAAATAATTTGGAATATCGGGAATCACTATTTTTTCAACAACTCCCAAATCATAATTGGATTGCACAAACTCATTCATACAAAATCTGCTGTTTGCAATCAATTCTATATCAGCTGTACTTTGTTCTTTTAAAGCCATGAAAACATAGAGATCAAACAACAGATTATCAATCCCTCCATTTCCATAGACTGCAACATTGCCAATCCTGATCTCATGCGTATGTGTATCAATTCCTCTTCTCTTTTTAAGATTCATTCTGTCCAAAATATTCTCATAAGATAACCCGCTCTGTTGTTTTACACTCAGATCAATACTTTCTTTAAATGCGTCAACTCCTTCGTAATACAGATTCGGAAACATTTCATCCACATATCTGACATAGGGAAGTTTACGCATATTAGAGGGACATAAGCTCTTACATAAAAACCATAACTCATCATATAATATCATCAATCCTAGGGGACTCTCTATAATAGGATTCGGCGAATCCGATAAATCATTCCCTGAACGTTTCGCCTGGTTCTGGTAATCATAAAGCAAAGGATAAGATAATCCTATATAAGCAATTCTTTTATTCATTTCAACGATCCCCTCTCTTGTATTCTCATATTCATTGTACAATTCTAAAATATCCATGTCAATTTCAATTCACTTAAGTTTCAGCATTTTGACATGAAAAATATGGAAGGATAGAAAAACGTAAAAACTCCAGCAGTAGATTTTCATTTCACGTTATTGACATATGTCAATAACTATTTTATACTATCTTTATCAAAACTAATTGATACAGGGACTATTAATTTCTCGTGTCTATTGTGTCAAGATAAAACTATGATACCAGGAGGAGATCCCTATGGCGCGTCCCAGCAAGCCAAGACGGGTGTGCGGTATACCGTCCTGCACACATTTTTATACAGAAGAATCTGAGAGCCTGGACAGACCCTCTGGCCTGCAGCTCAGTGTGGAAGAATATGAAGTGATCCGTCTTTTGGACTACCTAGGATTTACCCAGCAGGAGGCGGCCGATCATATGGAAACGGGACGCACTACGATTCAGGCGCTGTATACCCAGGCACGTCGAAAATTAGCTCGTTTTCTGGTGGAAGGCTGTGACCTTACCATCAGCGGCGGCAGTTATCAGCTCTGCCCCTCTCGCTGGAATTGCCGAAAAGATTTCCCCCATTCTCAAAAAGGAGAGCATCTTATGAAAATTGCAGTTACTTATGAAAATGGACAGATATTTCAGCATTTTGGACACACCGAACAATTTAAAGTTTACAATGTAGAAGAGGGAGTCATCGTCTCTTCTGAGATCGTAGACACCAACGGACAGGGACATGGCGCTCTGGCTGGATTCTTACTTGGAGGCGGCGTGGATGTGCTGATCTGCGGCGGAATCGGCGGCGGTGCAAGAAATGCTCTGGCAGAAGCGGGTATTGAACTTTATCCCGGCGCGGTAGGAGACGCAGACGCCCAGGTAGAATCTTTCCTGAAAGGCCAGCTGGTATACGATCCTGATACTATGTGCAGCCACCATTCTCACGAAGAAGGTCATTCCTGCGGCAGCCATGGCTGCGGTTCCGAAGGCTGTCACTAAACTTTTTACTCCCATATTTCTGCAGCATTTCCCGCAGAAATAAAACATTTGCTTTTCACATTTCACAGAGATTACAGAAGGAGGAATTGTTATGTCTTTTAAGATGGTACACGAAAATTACAACGTACAGGATCTGCAGAAATCCATTGACTTCTATCACGAAGCTTTTGGCCTTACAGAGGTCCGCCGCAAAGAGGCAAAGGATGGCAGTTATATTATCGTATTTCTCTCCAACGAAGAGAGCGACTTCAGTCTGGAACTGACCTGGCTGAAAGAAAAAGAAGGTCCTTACGATCTGGGCGAATGCGAATTCCACCTGGCTTTCCAGACAGACGATATAGACGCAGCCCACGCCAAACATGAAGCTATGGGCTGTATTTGTTACGAAAATCCAGCTATGGGAATCTATTTCGTGGCAGATCCAGACGGCTACTGGTTAGAGGTAGTACCAGTACGAGATCACAAAAAATAACACCCAAAAGGGACAGCGGCCGCTGTCCCTTTTCCTATTCCGATCCATTCCAAAACTCTTCCACTGTTTTTTGCACCTCAGACAGTGATACTACCTGGCAGTTCTCCCATTCTCTGGGAAACAGATCCTGATATTCTCTCTGGAGAAAACGCTCATCCAAAAGCAGAATAATTCCCTGGTCTTTTGCTGTGCGGATGACCCGCCCGGCTGCCTGAAGCACTTTATTCATGCCTGGATAGCGAAAGGCATATCCAAACCCCTCTCCTTCCTGCTCCTGGTAAAATTCCTTTAGGATCTCTCGTTCGTGGCTGATCTGAGGCAGTCCGGTTCCCACAATGATAACGCCGATCAATGCCTCATGCTTCAAATCAATCCCCTCCGCAAATATTCCTCCAAGCACACAAAATCCAATCAGCGTCTTTTCTCTTTTTCCAGAAAAAGCCTGTAAAAATTCTTCCCTTTCCTGTTCATCCATACCGCTTTCCTGACAAATACAGTCCAGCTCTTCCAAAATCCCCTCTTTTTCCAGAAATTTTTCCCAAACCTGCTCCATCATCTTATAAGAAGGGAAAAAAACCATATAATTTCCCTTTCTGCAGCTGGAGGCCTGATAAATGTAATCTGCAATCCTCTGAAACTCTCTGTCTGTCCGTCTGGTATACTTGCTGCTCACATCTCTTCCCACCGCCAGCAGACGCTGTTTTTCCTCAAATACGGTCTTGGCATAGACTGCGTAATTATCCTCTCTGACGCTCAAAAGTTTCTTATAATATTGAATAGGCAGAAGAGTTGCAGAAAAGAAAATCGTACTTCTACTCTTATCAATGCACTCCTGAAGATTTTGGGCAGGATTCACACAGAAAAGTTTCAGTTTAAATCTCCGGTCTGTCTCCTGTTCTGTATAAATCACATAGTTCTCATCCACCCGGTCATACATATTTAGAAAATGGCGCAGGTTTAGATAGAATTCCTGCACATCTTTTTTTTCTGGAAAAACAAGGTCTTTCAGAAAAAATTCTTCCAGTGCAGAGGCTGACTGCATCAGAGCAAAAACCAAATCTCCAATGTGGTCAAGGACTTCATAAGTCTCGCACTCCCGCTTCATTTCCAGCAAACGTTTGTTGCAGCGCTCCAAAGCCATGGTACATTTCCGACTATAATTTTTTAAAATTCTTTTTATCAGAAGAACATCTTCTTTGTAGAGAACCGCACTGTACATTTCTCTGGCCCGCTCTGCCAGATTGTGAGCCTCGTCCACTAAAAACAAATACTCTCCTTTTACTCCCTCCCCAAAAAAACGTTTCAAATACACATTGGGATCAAAAACATAATTGTAGTCGCAGATAATATCATCCAGCCAAAGAGACAGATCCAGACACATCTCAAAGGGACATACCTGAAAATTTTCTGCCTGCTCTAACAAAATCTCCCTTGTAATATCATATTCCCTTTGAAGCAGATCAAACACCGCGTCGTTGACCCGGTCGTAGTGGCCCTTGGCATAGGGGCAATGCACTGGATTGCAGTCCATTTCCTCACAGAGACAAAGTTTTTCTTTGGCTGTGATTACCATGACCCTTCCCCGGTATCCCTGCTCCCGCATCAGGTCAAATGCTTCCTTTGCCACAGTTCTGGTAATCGTCTTGGCTGTCAGATAAAAAATTTTATCCGCCAGTCCTTCTCCCACTGCTTTCACAGCCGGAAATAAGGTGGTAAGGGTTTTTCCAGTTCCAGTAGGCGCTTGAATAAACAAGGTTTTTTCCCGCTTTATGGTTCGATACACATCGGCTGCCAATTCCTTTTGACCCTTGCGGTAAGGAAAGGGAAACTCTAACTTCACAATAGATGTATCGCGCTCTAATTTAGCCTCATACTGAAAATCCGCCCACCGTTCATAAGAGCGGATCAGCTCCTCAAACCACATGCTAAGTTCCAAAAAAGAATAGACCTCCCGGAATCTGCGAATCTCCTCTGTATCCAGATTACAATATGTCATCTGGATGGAAATCTCAGATAATTCCTGCTGCAGGGCTGTAATATAAGCGTAACATTTGGCCTGTGCGGTATGTACCAGAACCGGCCCTTCCATCAGATTTACATCTCGGTAAACCCCCTTAATCTCATCTACGGTCACATGGTCATTTTCTGTTATGATTCCATCTGCTCTGCCCTCAATCACCAAAACATACCGTTTCCGATTCAGTTCTATTTTTAAGGGAACCTCTGACTGATAAGAGGCCCCCATCCTCCGCTGGATCTTCCGGTGTATCCTGCTTCCCTCCTGCATGGCTTCTTTTTGGGCAGCCTTCCCCTGACGGTTGTCAATATCTCCTGACCGAAGAATAAATTCCACCAGATTCCTTACCGAGATTTTTATCGTTTCCATCGTCTTACAAACCTTTCTTTGGGTATAATCTATTTTCAGCATAAAGGGGATAAATCCCACTTCAATTCCCTTTTTCAATTTTAAGAGAATTGCATGTTTTGCTGTTCCAGCCACAATTTTCTACGATCGGGTAGGAGGCTACCCATTAGTTGAGTAACCGACCTCCCACACCACTGTACGTACCGTTCGGTATACAGCGGTTCAATAGTTTTCACGATACTCTTAGATAATAGTCAAGCATGGAGATATAGCCCAGCTTGGCTAT
>JAAWBG010000078.1 GCA_022792535.1 Lachnospiraceae bacterium | reverse complement strand
TTTAGTTATACTGGGTGTTCCACCCAGAAGATACAGAAACTACGGAAGATGAACTGAAGGACATCACGATTAAAAATATATTAGTGGATGCATGTTATAACGATTTGGGCTTCACAGTAGGAGACAAAATTATGATTCTGACGGAGGCGCAAACTACATGGACAATGAATATTATTATACGGGCATTGATGTATCTGGTGCAGTCCTACCATGAATATTTTGAACGCAGGAATGATAACCTTTATGGCAGTAAAAAAGTGAAGATACCAAAACCAGAGTTATACGTGATATTCACCGGAAAAAGAGTAAGCAAGCCGGAATATGTTTCTCTTTCAGAAGAGTTTTTCAATAGGGAAGACTGTGCCATTGATGTAAAGGTAAAAATGATATATGATGGGAAAGACAATGATATTATCAGCCAGTATGTCTCTTTTACAAAGGTATATGACGAGCAGGTGAAATTATATGGACGGACCAGAGAAGCAGTTACCAATACAATCAATATCTGTAAAGACAGGGATGTCCTGAAGGAGTATTTATCCAGCAGGGAAAAGGAGGTTGTGGATATGATGATGACGTTATTTGATGAAGAACAGGTAATGCGTGCTTATGTGGAAAGTGAGCGAAAAGAAGCTGCGGCAGAAGCTGCAAAAAAGGCCGCCATGATTTCGGCGATTGAGATATATCAGGAAATGGGTTTGCCTATTTCAGAAACTATAAAAAAAGTGGCGGGAAAATATAAACTTGAGGAAAACGATGCAGAAGCATGGGTTCAGAAATATTGGAAATGAGAACAAGATAGTCAACAGTTTTTATACTAAGAAAAAAAGAGAACAGTTTTACTACTTTTTACCTTAACAGACGGATTGCCCGGTTTTCAGCCGGGTAGTCCATTTTTTACACCTTTTTATCACCCTTTTCCAGCCTGCGAAAAAAGAACACAGGTGCATTTTCTGAAATATAATCACCGAAAAGAGACGTAAGTGAATAAGCTGATTGAGGATTTAACCAAAAAGGGCATAGGAAATGTGCCTCAACAGACAACCATCGTTATGCCGATATTTCGTATATGTACAGCATTAAAGATATCGTTAGTATATATGTTTCACTGAGACTGATAAAGGCGTTGAATCTGAAGAATGATATATGCCATATATCCCTAAATAATGTTTTGGAGCCAGCTGGAAAACAGGCTCTTTTTTGCTGCCCAAAAACGAACTATAAAGATATAAGGTAAGGAACACATGATTTAAAAAGATCTGCGATCTCTTCGCCATACACTGCAAACTGTTCCTCTGACATCACCAGTCTCTGCATCCAAAACTTATTCAGCAAACCATGTTTAAAAACCTGGCGCCAGCCTGGTATGCCGATCAGCAAAAATGTGATGACCAGTCCCAAAATAACTGTCTGGTAATCCCTCTCTTTTTCCATTATCTGGTAAGAATAAAAAGCCACCAGGCAAAATTCCAGCAGCACAAAAACACTCTGAAACTGGTAGAAATTCCCCGTAAGTAAGCATACAAATCCTGTACAACGCTGTTGCCCGAATGCCACAGATGTTTCACCTTAAAACTTCTTATTACCTGTTACAACAATACTTCTTCTCCGCAACAGACAATTTTGCCACCAAATAGTAGCTTTCTACTTTATAGAATACTACCATTTGGTAGCATTGTCAAGAAAGCAGACGTTAACACAGGAGGTTACAAAAGATATGATCCGTATTATGTATTTTCAAAGAATATCTGACTTACGCCTGGACCATCATTTAACCCAGCAGGAAGTGGCTGACATTCTGACTTGCAAACGGGAAGTCTATCGCCGATATGAAAAAGGTATCCGGGAAATCTCTGTCTCTTACGCCATCACCCTTGCAAAATATTACCATGTCTCCTTAGATTATCTTCTTGGGTTATCCGATGAAAAATAAAAAGGTCTACCTTTTTTCAAACATTGTATGCAAAATAAAAGCATATCAAACTTTCTGTCTGATATGCTCCATAACGTCAATTATTTTTCTATTCTCTAGGCTCTTCCCTGGAGTTTTTTTCTCTCCCAGAATCCTTCCCGCTCTAAAACATCCTGTAATTTTTTCTTTGCTCTCATAGAAATATGTCTGATATTATCCGGTGTTGTTCCCATTTCCTTTGCAATCTTTTGGACTGGTATATCATGATAATACTGCAGAATCAGCACTTCCCTATAGGGATACTTTAATTGATCTACCAGTTCCGCCATAACCTCTTTTAATTCTTTTTCTTCTACCAGTTTATCTACGCTTTTCTCAAATACATCCCAGCTCTGCCAATCTTCCAGACCAATATCTTCTTGTATCATTTTCCGTTTACACAAATTATAACATTTATGTTTCAATGTTATGTTGATATAACTCCAGACTTTATAAGGTTTGTTATTGATCAGTTTATCCAGATGATCAACTAATGTCAAAAACGTCTCATGCACCATATCCTCCGCATCCGATTCATTTTTCAGAATTCCCACTGCAACATGAAACATTTCATTTTTATGTTCTTCATAAATAGATTTAAAAAATTTCTTTTCTTCTTCCGTTTCCAGTAAAAGTAGATATTGAAGCATATTTGAATTTCCTTTTTCTTTTGTATCCTTACTTTTCTACTTTTCATTTTACACACTGCTTTCTATATTTCAATCCCGGCAAGGGCAAACCACGAAAATATTTTCTTGGTTTTCGAGAATCGGCTTATCCAATTCCTCAAAAGAATAGATTTCGGAAAGAATCATTATTATTCCGCCGCAGTGCGATCATTCTATTTTATCTTATAGGAAATTCCTTCGGATTTCCTATAAGATAAAATAGAATAAGGCTGGAAATCTACTTTCGATCTCCAGCCTGTTATTTTTATACTTTTTGTTCTGATCTCATTTCCCGCTTCAGCAAAAGAAAACCTGTGATCCCTACTGATTCGCCATATCACAGAGCTCCTCTAACATCTTCGGCAGTTCCGTGTCCATATTCTCCTCTGAGAATTGGCAGGTGCCCACCTTCTTATGTCCGCCGCCATGATATTTTAACATCAAACTGCCTACGTTTACCTGACAGGTTCTATTTAAAATACTGTAGCCCACAGCCGCAGAACAGCCCTGTCCGCCCCGTCCGCTGACAATCCACGCAGAAATATTCTGTTCTGGATACATACTGTAAATCATAAAACGATTTCCGGTATAGATCGGGTCCACTCCTCTTAAATCAGAGATAATCACATTGCCTTCCACTCTGGTATATTTTTCCACCATCTCTTTAAATTTCTCCGTCTGTTCCCAGTACACTTCAATTCGTTCTTTCACATCTGGAAGTTCCAGGATCTCTGTTGTAGACATGGTGCGGCAAGCCTCCATCAATTTTTCCATCAACTGATAATTGGAAATGGAAAACTGACGCCATCTGCCCAGGCCTGTTCTTGGATCCATCAAAAACCCAACCAAAATCCAGCCGGAAGGATGCAGCACTTCCTCTATAGTCAGATTACCGGAATCCACCTTATCCACTGCTTCCATCATCTCATCAAATTGTGGAAAGCGCTCACTGCCTCCATAATATTCATAAATAATTCTGGCACAGGAAGGGGTAATCCGGCTCTCTCCCTTATATTTTCCTTCCAGTTCCAGACGCTCATGTTCGCTGGAATGATGGTCGAACCACAATCCGCATCCTTCCACATAGGGAACGTTTGCCAGACAATCGTTTTCATTGATCTCTACCAGACCATCCTGCAGATCCTTTGGATGTGCAAATTTCCAGGTGTCAATAATGCCTGCCTCTAAAAGCAATGCGCCGCAGACCAGGCCGTCAAAATCGGAACGGGTAACTAATCTCACTGTAATATCCTCCTCTATGATTTGTTGCAATTTTTTTCATTCTTCCGATATTATACCACGTCCTCTATAAAAACCGCAATCTGTTCTTCCACTTAAGTTTCTCCATTTAACCTTTTACAACGCCAACTGTTTTTAATTTTCTGATTGGCGTTACCAGATCTGACTGCTGTGCCATTACCTGGTCAATGTCCTTATAGGCAAACCTGCACTCTTCTGCCACGTCATTTTTCTTGCGTTTGCCCAGCACAACCCCCTGCTCTTTCAAATCTACCATCACCTTTTCTGTGGAAAATGCCTCCATGGCCCCTGTTCGGGAGTAACTTCTTCCGGCTCCATGGGAGGAAGAGCAGAAAGATTCTTTGTTTCCTTTTCCTTCCACCATATAACTGTAAGATCCCATTGCCCCTGGGATCACAGCAAGCTCTCCCTGACGTACTCTGACGGCTCCCTTGCGGTGTACCCAGACGTTGGCGTCATAATGATTTTCCAATGACGCATAATTGTGATGGCAGTTGATCTCTGTCCCAAACACCACTACAGACCCTGTATGTTTTTCTATTAATTCTTTTACAATGGAACATGTCTTTTCCAGCATACGCCCGCGATTCTCGAAGGCATAATCCATGGCCAGATTCATCCAGCGAATATACTGCCTGCCTTCCTTTGTTTCCACTGGCAGAAAGGACAGACCGTATTCATCCCTTACCTGACTGTACCACCTGCGGTTTAATTCTCTTGCTTTATGATGGAAGTAATCGCAGACCGCTTTTCCCAGATGGCGGCTCCCTGAATGGATCATAATACACAGATACCCCTCCTGATCTTCCTGAAGCTCAATAAAATGATTGCCTCCGCCCAGGCTCCCTGTCTGAAAATATCCATCCTCAATCAAAGGCAGCAGCTCTTTGTCATCTTCATATTTTTCTATCTCCCGTCCGGCCTGATCCAGTACTTTTGACTCCTGGGGAACCTTATATCTTTCTGTATTCAATGGAATCATCCGCATAATATTACCAATGACTGCCTGTATCAACGTACCGTTTCCAGTCTGAATCCTACGGATATTTTCTACTTTAATATTGGTCGGAACAAAATCCATACCACAGCCAATGTCAACACCCACTGCATTGGGAATGATTACATCCTTTGCGGCAATCACCCCGCCAATAGGCATTCCTTTTCCTGCATGAGTGTCCGGCATCAGACAGACCCATTTATGCAGAAAGGGAAGCTGCGACAGGTGATAGGCCTGTTCCAGACAATTTTTCTCTAACTGTTTTTCATCTTTTAACCATATTTTTACTGGAAATTTCGTATTTTCGTTATATAATACAAACATATCATCCTCACCTTTTCTTTCTTCGTAACTGACAAGGTCATTATATACAGCATTTTCCAAATTAATCATTTTAAAAAAGGTGCGAACTCATTTCCAGCTTTTTGCTGTCACAGATTTTATGACGGATTACAGGAAACCCTACTGAAACAGTATGATTGCCAGAACTATAATAAGCAGGAGCAGAACGATATGTCCGATTTTCACGAATTGATAAAAAGTTTTCCAAAGACAAGAGAATATGTGCGGGATTTCTTTGTCTATGGATTTAAAACAAGAAATGAATTTAAACATAAAAGTCCGCGGACTTATGACAATGAACGGAGGCGTTTGGAAAGCTGGCTCCATCCTTTTGTGCGCAAAGACCATCTATCTCAGGGGGCCAATATTTCTCTGGCCATCGACAGCAATCTCTTAGACACCAATCCTCTATTCCGGGTGTGGAAAACAAAGAGTTTTACAGATAACGATATTGTACTCCACTTTTTTATTCTGGATCTTTTGCAGAAAGGCAGTAAAATGACAGCAGAGGAAATCACAGACTGTCTGCTGACCGATTACGAAACTTTATTTGATATTCAAACCGTCCGCCGAAAATGCAACGCTTACTGGAAAGAAGGCCTTTTGCAAAAAGAAAAAAATGGGAAAAAATTTTTCTATTTTCTGGACAATTCCCTGTCTCTTTGGCTGAAATCCAACGAAAATGTTTTCGATGGACTGGCCTTTTTTCAGATGGCAGGTCATCTGGGAATCATTGGAAGTCAACTGACGGATCAATTTGACCGCCCTAATCGGACCTTTCGCGTCAAACACAGCTTTTTTGTACATACTCTGGAAGATGAAATCCTTTTACAGCTTCTGGAAGCTGTAAGTCAAAAGAAATCTGTCTCCCTTACGATCAAAAGTTCAAAAAAGGATATTACAAATACAGCAGTCTGTGTTCCCCTGCAGATTTTTATCAGTACCAGAAGCGGCCGTCGTTTTCTGTGCGGATACGTCTTCAGAAACAAGCGTTTTACCTGTTTTCGTCTGGATACCATCAAGAATGTCTCTCTTCTGGAAAAAATAGAAACATATGAGGAACTCCAGGAGAAACTAAACCGCAACCGCAGACATCTTTGGGGCGTATCTTTTCAAGGCGGCGAAAGACAGCACCTTGATAAGCTGACCTTGACTCTTCAGATTCTGGAATCAGAAGAATCTTACATACTTGACCGCCTGAAACGAGAAGGAAGAGGAGGCACCATCACAAAAACAGGGCAGGATATTTATCAATACGAAATCGAGGTTTTTGACTGCAATGAGATGCTTCCCTGGGTCCGCACTTTTATCGGCCGGATCTTATCTCTGGAATGCAGTGCAAAATCTGTAGAACAGCGCTTTTATCAAGATCTGGAAACAATGTATCAGATGTACCAGATTGACGAAGACTAGGAGAAACCTTTATGGAATTATTTTCTGAAATTTACAATTGTTATTATCAGGTATTACGTCATTTACTGTGCAGTCAGACTGCCCTTACCCTGCAGCAGATACGCGGACAGATCTGCAAAGAAGGATTTGCAGAAAGTATGCTCTCCGTGATCCCCAAACTGGAACAAGGCGATTGGAATTTATTTCAAAAAGACGGGGAACTGTTTTACTCCAAACTCTCTTCCCCTTTGATCCTCCCTGTCTCCGGCCTTCAAAAATCTTACCTGAAAGCATTATTGTCTGATCCGCGTATGCAGTTATTCCTGAATCAGAAGCAAATAGAGTCCCTGGGCCAGATGCTGTCTGAGGTTCCTCCCCTCTGGACCCAGGAACAGTTTTTTTACTGCGATCGTTTTACCGATGGAGATCCTTATGAAGATGAAACTTACCGCCAGAACTTCCGCACCTTACTGACCGCACAGAAAAATCGCCAATATGCAGACATTGACTATAACTCTCCAAAGGGAACCCGGGTACATCACCACTATGTCCCCGCCCGTCTGGAATATTCTGTCAAGAATGACAAATTCCGGCTTCTGGCCCTGAAAGACAGGAATGACCACAGAATGAAACTGGAGATTCTAAATATTTCCCGAATCCACAGCGTACGCCTTACGAACCGGACGCTGGATTCTCAGGTGGATCTCAATGGACTGATCCAAAATTCTTATTACCGGGAACCTCTGAAACTACATATTGTCAACAAACGAAATGCCCTGGAACGGGCAATGCTGCATTTTGCCAACTATGAGAAAAACACCACAAAAATAGATGAAACTACTTATGAATGCCTGATCTATTACAATCAGACCATGGAAACAGAACTGCTGATTGAAGTCATGTCTTTTGGGCCGATGCTCACCGTCGTCGGAAATGAAAAATTCCTTAAGAGCTTAAAAGAGCGTCTGCAAAGACAGAGAAATCAAGCAAATGGAGCAGCCTCTTTCCGCTGAGCCAAGGTTCCCGCCGGCCTACCCTTATTTCATCAGACTTTTTTTTAAGGACTGCAGCTTCTGTGAATACTTACTTGTCATAACTGTTCCCACAATAAGCATCCCAAAGGAAATTCCAAGGGACATTCCCTGTAAAAAACCAAATACTGCTGTAGGTTCATCTGGCTTCACAAACAGCGTAACAAAATAAAAGATCCAGGCGGCACATCCTGCAATAAATAACCAATGCAGCCGCCTTGTAATCTTTCCTTTTTCTTCCTTGCTGTAATCTGCCACTTTTAATACGGTTTCTTTTAATTCTTTGTCCATCTGATCCTCTTTCCTTTCTCCATCTAACAAATCTCTGAGATCCACATCATAGTAGTCAGCAATTTCAATAATGACGTCCAGATCCGGCATGTTGCTTCCCGTTTCCCATCTGGAAACTGTTCTTCTGGATACATTCATTTTTTCGGCAAATTGTTCCTGTGTAATATTTTGTTCTTTCCGAAGTTCTTTCAGGAAGTTTCCAACCTTTTGCTGATCCATTTCCGATTCCTCCTTTCCACTGCATCTTATCATCACCCTCTGATCCAAAACAGGACATATCACAGGCAGATATCCCGATTTTGGGAATGAGACACCACTTGTCTACTATCAATTTAACATTTCTCCTTTTAAAAGTACAATACCTATGCCCGTAAAATATCACAAGGCTGAATCATTACTAGGCGACAGAATCCATATCTTTCCATACTTTTCATAGTATATTTTTTATGATATAATAGACAAGAAAGATGTGAACGAAGACTGTCCCGCGCGCAGAGACAATATCAGCGCAATGAAAAACAGGAGCCCCGTATTATGAAAGACACCCAATTACTTCAGGTACAAGCATACGATTATCTGATTGATTTAATCAAAAAAGGGGAGTTGGAATTTGGAAAAATTTATTCTCTCAATAAGATGGCCCAGAAAGCAGGAGTTTCCAGAACTCCTTTTCGTGATGCTGTGTTATGTCTGGAACAGGAACGATATCTGGACGTATTTCCCAGTAAAGGTTTTGCCCTCCACAACATGACAAGGGAAGATATTATTGAGACTTACCAGATCAGAAACGCCATTGAAGTTTACTGTCTGAAACAGCTTACCCTCAATCTGAACACTTCACGGGGACAGGAATATTTTCTGAAATTATCACAAAAAATAGCAAACCAGCAGGAAATCATACAGACCACTTATTCCAATGAGGATTTTGGACGAAAAGACTATGAATTTCACCGGAGCATTGTGCAATACACCGCCAATGAATCCATGCTGGAAATCTACCGGCGTTTTATGTACCGTATTTTCTGGCTGAACGTCACTTCTTTTTCCAAAGAAGGCCGAATGGCGGACACTATCACAGAACATATGACGTTTCTAGAAATGATGCAGACGGGAGATCTCCATGGACTGGAAACTTTAACAGAACATCATCTGACTGTGGCTCAGGACATCAACCTGCAGTTATTAGAACAGCATCCGACCCAGCCAATGATCTAAATTTTATCAAAATATCTTCATTTCGTATTTTTGACTGTCACACAAGAAAGAATCCTGCTTCGCAGGATTCTCCGCCTGCGGCGGGCCGCTCCCGCGGTTCA
>JAAWBG010000148.1 GCA_022792535.1 Lachnospiraceae bacterium | reverse complement strand
TCTCTTTTCGTTCCTGCGCTTTCTTACGCTCTGCCAGCTCATTTATAACTTTGACTTGAACTTTATTACTTTTTACGCCGTTCTCGGCGACAGCGTACAGGTAAGCTGTACCAACATCGTGAGGAGCTATTACAACTTGCTCACTTTCCATAGAGGCTGTTATGATTCGCTCATCAGAGGAAACGAGTTCAATGACGCTGCTGCCGGCACCTTCAGGGGTAAGTTGACAACCCCTTACCAGCACCGAGAACAGCGTGTAAATCCGAGTGATTCAGCTTCCTGAAGCGTTACCTGCCGAGGCCCTTTCATATTGCTGCACGTTTCGGTACTGTGGTATTTTGTGCCACCATGCTGAGGTATCCAGACATAATCAGCTCCTGGCGATGGTTCTGGCTTCTTTTTTACTGTGACTTTACATTTGAGTGTTTTCTTGCCTACTTTTGCGGTAATAGTGGCGGTACCGGCCTTTTTGCCTGTGACTTTCCCTTTGGTCGTTACTGTGGCAACAGATTTTTTGCTGGTGGACCATTTAACCTTTTTCTTTGTGCCGGTTACTTTGAGTTGCACGGTCTTGCCTTCGGTGATAGTGACTTTTGTTTTGTTGATTTTGACCTTTGTTGCTGTCGATGCTGCATGATTGTCCAGAGCATTGACCTGAGCAGGCAAGGTAAAGGAACAGCCTACGAATAAGGTCATGCAGAGGACGAGTAGTTTTGTGAAGTGTTTCATGATGCTTCCTCCTAAAAATATTAGATATAATTACTTTCTAATCCCTATACCCCTGAATAACTATATAATATCGCTCTGGAACGCTATGATTTCTCTATTTCAGCAATTCTGCTATGTTGATACTCCAGCCGTCATAAATGCGGACCGGAATGTCTTCATCAAAAAAGAATATTTCAGAATTTTCTTCTTCTTCAAAATAGTAAGTTTGAACAATTTGTTTTGATGGATTCACGATCCAGTATTCCCGGACACCTGCATCCCTGTATTTGAGAAGCTTCACAAGGAAATCCATGCGCTGGGAGCTGGGAGAAACAATTTCGATCACCCAGTCGGGAGCACCGTTGCAGCCTCGGTCATCCAGTTTGCTTTTATCACAGATGATAGAAAGATCCGGCTCTACATAGGTGTGGCTGTCCGCATTCAGGAACACTGCAAAGGGAGCAGGATATACCTTACATTCTCCATGATGGGCGTCAATATAATTCCCAATCCGTTTAACCAGCTGGGAAACGAGTTCTTGATGTATCCGTCCCGGCGGACTCATCATATACAGCTCCCCATCAATCAGT
>JAAWBG010000102.1 GCA_022792535.1 Lachnospiraceae bacterium | reverse complement strand
GTGGGGATACAGCCCCGGTTCAGACAGACGCCTCCCACCCGGTCTTTTTCAAACAGAATCACCCGGCCGCTCAACTGGGCGGCCCGGATCGCGGCCACATACCCGGCCGGACCTCCGCCGATGACCGCCACGTCATACGTTTCACCGGTTGTCGTCATCTTTCGTACCTCCTCATAGCAGGATCGCAAGCGGTTCTTCCAAAAGCGCCTTTAAACGCTGTTCAAACCGGCACACCTCGGTCGCGTTGAGAATCCGGTGGTCATAGGTTACACATACCATCATTTTCTTGCGGACTGTTACCTGGCCGTTCAAAAGAGCCAGCTCCTCCTCCGGGCTGCAGACTCCCACAATCGCCGCCTCCGGCTGATTGATGATCGGGGTAAAACTATGAATCCCGTACATCCCGATATTGGAGATCGTGATCCGCGCGTCCCCCACCTCATCCGGGCGCAGGCGTCCTTCCCTGGCTTTTTTTGCCAGCTCTCTGGCCTCCCCGGAAATCTGTCCCAGGCTTTTCTTGTCCACATCCCGCAGAACCGGAACCAGAAGACCATCCTCCATCCCCACCGCCATGCCGATATGAATCCGCCCGTGCAGGACAAACTGTGTTCCCTCCCACGTCATGCGAAAACGTTCCTGTTCTTCCACCGCAATTCCCACGGCCTTGATCAGAAAATCGTTGACAGATATCCGGCAATTCTTCTCCCGCCCTCGGTTTACGGCCTCACGCAGAGCCAGAAGATCCGTCACATCGATCCGGATATTCTGGGTCACGCTGGGAATCTCTCGGTGGCTTGCACTCATGCGCTCGGCAATCACGCGCCGCATCCCGCTTACGCCGCGCCGTTCCATGACTTCCTCAATCTCGGCCATGGCCGCATCGACCGCTTCCCTGACCGAAATTCCTCTCCCCTCTTCTTCGGCGGAGCAAGCGCGCAGAGGAGCGGAACTTTCGGATCTGCCTAAGGTTTCCCCTGTCTCCTTCGCATCTGTGCTTTCCCGGTCCTCCTGCGCTGCCGGATTCAGATCCGCGCTGACAATCTTGCCGTTGTAACCGCTTCCGGCTACGAGGTTCAGATCCACTCCCAAATCCTCCGCCATGGCTCTGGCCAGAGGAGTAGCCTTCGGCATTGTATTTCTGGCCTCCTCCACATCCTGCCCCCGCACCTCTCCGTGAGAACCTCCCGGCGTAACGCGATGCAGATCCAGCGCATAGTCTGCGGCCAGCTTTCTGGCAAAG